>NZ_JBFAZH010000282.1:0-7719 GCF_040681735.1 Actinoplanes sp. NPDC051633
TGATCGTCGACGCGGGGGTCGACGTGGCCTGGGCCGCCGCGCAGGCCGCGCTGGGCGCCTTCGCGAACTCGGGACAGATCTGCGTCTCGGTCGAGCGGATCTACGTGCACGCCGACATCGCCGACGACTTCCTGACGGCGCTGTCCGGCGAGGCGGCGGAGTGGGCGAGCCGGATCGGGCCGCTGGTGGACACGCGGCTGCGCGACGCCGTGCACGCCCAGGTGCAGGCGGCTGTCGCGGCCGGCGCCAAGGTGCTGACCGGCGGCGACATCCCGGACGGGCCGGGCGCCTACTATCCGCCGACGGTGCTGGCGGACTGCACCGACGACATGGAGGTGGTGGCCGAGGAGACCTTCGGCCCGGTCGCCGCGGTGGTCGTCGTCGACTCCTTCGCCGACGCGATGAGCCGGGCCGCGTCGTCGCCGTACGGGCTGGCCGCGAGCGTCCTGACGGCCTCGATGTCACACGCGCAGCAGGCCCGCCGCGGGCTGCCGGTCGGCACCGTGAAGATCAACAACGTGTTCGGCGGCGCGCCGGCCGGGGCGGCTCAGCCGCGCGGGGTCAGCGGCCAGGGCTTCGGGTACGGGCCGGAGCTGCTCGACGAGATGACCACGACGAAGGTGGTGCACCTCGAGGACCCGCCTAACGGCTGGTGAGCGTGCACAGGTCCCGTTCGACCCGGGTGGGCAGGGGGTGGCGGCGGCGCAGCGCCCAGGGCAGCAGCCGGGCCGCGTCCGTCACCGCCCCGCGATCGTGCCGCCACGCCCTGGCGGCGGTCCGCGCCACCACCCGGGGCGGGCGGCGCAGCATCGCGGTGAGCAGGTCGTTGCGGGCCTGCCGGCGGCGGCGTGCCCGCGGGTCGCGGCCGGCCGGCTCGGGCAGGTGGCGCACGGTCAGCTCGGGTGTGTAGCTGAGCAGCCAACCGGCGGCGGCCATGTCCATGGCGAGCAGCGCCTCCTCCCCGTACACGTGAAGTGTGGGGTTGAAGCCACCGGCCTGCAGGAAGGCGCTGCGCCGGACCACCGCCGCGCAGGACAGGAAGCCGAGGACCGCCGGGCCGGGCGCGTCGTCGGGCACGCCCAGCGGCGCCCGGGCCATCTCGGCGGAGATCGGGTCGAGGAACTGCTCCGGGCCGACCAGCACCTGGGCGCACAACAGGCCGGTCCGCGGGAAGTCGCGCAGCAGACCGGCGGCCTTGCGCAGCGAGCCCGCCGTCCAGTACGAGTCGTCGTCGGCGAACGCCACGAACTCCGTCGCCGCCAGCTCGACCCCGGCATTGCGGGCGGCGGCCCCTCGGTTGTCCTCCAGCCGGACCACTCGCACCTGCGGAAACGCGGCCTCGATGAGGTCCGGCGTGCCGTCGTCGGAGGCGTTGTCCACCAGGATCACCGGACCCTCGTGCATCGGCATCGTCTCCATCAGACGACCGGCACGATTGCGGGTGGCCACCACCACGGTGACGTCGTTGTCGATCACGGCGCGCGGACTACCCTCACCCGGCGGCCCGGAAACGACTCGTTTGGGTGACCACACCGCCACGATCCGCGAGCGGTCATCCCGCTGCCCGCCTGGCGCTGTACTCGGTCCTGTGTGCCGGGTACTGGATCAGGTTGTCCGGGGTGCCGTCGTTCCAGGCGCGGCGGGTGTCCAGCGGATCGACGTCCTCATAGGCCGGCCGCACCCGGAACTGCCGGCCGTAATCCATCATCCCGTCGAGGAGCCGGTCGACGTCCCGGCCCGGGCGGACCACGAGGCGCATGAACTGGCTGGTCATGCCGAGCTTGTTGCCGCACTCGCGGGTGTAGACGCCGTGGTTGGCCACCAGATAGTCGCGCAGCGCCACGCCCGACCACTCGGTGGGCAGCTTGACCAGGATGAAGTTGCCCTGCGAGGGAAAGACCGTCAATCCGGGTACGCGCTGCAGCTCCCCCGCCATGTCCCGGCGGTCCCGGCTGAGCAGGCGCAGGCTGTCCTCGTACTCCTGGTCATGCTCCTCGATCATGTGGACGACCTTCTCCGCGAGGGAGTTCAGGTTCCACTTCGGCAGCGCCTTGCCGATCCGGCCGGCGATCGCCGGGTTGGCCATCAGGTAGCCGAACCGGATCCCGTGCAGGCCGAAGTTCTTGCCGAGGCTCTTGAGCACCACGGTGTTGGGCCGGATCACGGCGTCCGGGCCGACCGACGGGTACTGCTCGGCGTCGGAGAAGTCGATGAACGACTCGTCGATGATGACCAGGTCGAGGTCGCCGAGCGCGTCCATGAAGCGGATCACGTCGCGCCGGGCGAGGTAGCCGCCGTCCGGGTTGTTGACGTTGCAGACCACCGCCACCCGGGAGCCGCGGTCCCGGATGAACCGCACGTAGTCCTCCAGGTTGAGCCGGAACCCGTCGCGCTCCTGCAGCGGGAACATGTCGACCCGCTTGCCGGTCTCCAGCGGCTGGTCGGTCCACCGCCCGAAGGTGGGAATCGGGATCGCCAGGCTCTCCTTGATGAGCAGGTGATCGATCCAGGTGATCAGCTCGGTGGACCCGTTGGCCATGGCGACGGTCTGCGGGTGCAGCCCGAGGACGCTGGCCAGCTTCTTGGTGATGCTCGTCGAGTCGCTCGGGTAGTACTTCAGGATGTTCTTCAGGTCGCGGGAGAGCTCGTCGAACATCTCCGGCGTCGGGAAGTACGGGTTACAGGGGATGCAGAAGTCGACGATCTCCGCGCCCTCGCCCATGCTGCGGGAGAGGTCGAAGTAGGACGCGCTGTGTGCTCCCTTGTGCAGGATCGATGTATCTATTCCTGTGGCGGCCATTAAGAGGTCCTTTATCCGTGGGGGCGGCATGCGGCACCGTTTGGCGCCCGTCTATACGGGCCGCTCCCTGGATTCGTTCAGATCCGGCCGCGATCAGTTCGATGCATGCTGCGCGATGCCCGACGCGGGACCGTTCGTCGGCGTCAGGAGGCCGTGGTGATGGCGACGCAGCAGCGGTTCGGGCCGGCCACGTCGGAGGCGAACTCGTCGGACATCAGCCAACTGTAGATGCCTAGAGACGAACGCCGGCCGGTCCGATCACGACCGGCGTGCCCGGAGCCGCGTCGCGGTGACCCGGCACCGGCACGCCGAACACCCACAGCGGGATGAAGCCGCCCAGCAGGGCGTCGCCCGCCGCGTTCGGGTGGTAGCAGTCGTGCCGCAGGTCGGGGATCATCTCCGTGGGGTTCGCCGGGTTCCGCAGGACCGCGTCGAAGTCCAGCACCGCATCGAAGGTCCCGCTGGTGCGCAGCCACTGGTTGACCGCCAGCCGGGCCTGCTCCTGAGCGCTGCCGGCGGCCAGGCACATCGGCAGGATGGTGGCGCCCACGATGGGCAGCCCGCGGGAGTGCACCCTGGCGACGATCGTGCGCATGGCGCCGATCACCTGCTCGGCCGAGGCCGGTGGCGCGTTGGCTCCGCCGCCCAGATCGTTGGTGCCCTCGAGCAGCATCACCGCGCGCACGCCGGGCACCGACAGCACGTCACGCTGCAACCGCTGAGGGGCCGGCGGTCCGCAGCACTGACCCGTCGGGTCGTAGGGGTTCGGCTGCACGCTGACCGTGTTGCCGGAGATGCCGGCGTTGGCCACCGCGAGCCGCTGCGCGGGCGGCACCGCGTTCAGCCGGTCGGCGAGGACGTCCGTCCAGCGTTGCCCGGGCGGTCCGACGGCCTCGTAGCCGTCGGTGATGGAGTCGCCGAGCGTGACGAGGGTGCCGCGGGCGGCCGGTCGGTCGCTGACCACGAGATCGAGCCACCACGTCTGCCCGGGGTGGTATCCGGTCGCGGTGCTGGGCGTGTTGCCGGGGATCACCGGATACATCGGGAAGGAGGCGTTGGACTCGTCGCGGGCGGTGTTGCCGCCGGTGTTGATGTAGGAGGCCGGCGGGTCGTACGGGAACGGCGGGAAGGTGTGGTCGTTGATCGGGCTGCCCGGTGCGTACAGGCTGACGGCGACGTCCTGGTTCGCGTGCACGGTGATGGCGACCGGGTCGCTCGTCACCTGGCCACCGGCCGGGATGGTCACGCGGCCGGCGCCGCGGAACCGCAGCCGGTGGTTGGAGCCGGGCACCAAGGTGGCCAGTCCCGGGGCGATCGTGCGGCCCGCCCAGGCCTCGCGCACCACCACCGGAGCGTCGCCGAAGGGGTTCCCGAGCCGGACGCGGATCTGTGATCCGGCGGTCGAGACGCGCGCGATCATCCGGACGGTGACGTCGGGCGACGTGCCGTGCCGGCCCTGCAACGAGGCCTCCCACAGAGCCGCGGATCCAGCTGCGGATCCGGCCGTGGATCCGGCCGTGGATCCGGCCGCGGACCTGCCCGCGGCGGTGACCGGTCCGGCACCGGCCAATGACAGCGCCGCGACGAGCGCGACGGCGAGCATGCCGGCAGTGGTGCGGACCTTTCCGGTGCGGGTGGGTGCCACGACGACCACCTATCCTTCGAGTGCGAACCGACAGCCCCCACTATCGGCGACAGGGACGCTCGTCGATGCCATGGGCCTTTCTCCGGCACATCGCGCACGAGATCGTCGATCTCCGGCCGCGCCGCGGCCGAGTTTTGAGCGGACATGACATCTGGCACAGCCGCCCTCGACAAGTGGACCTATCGTCGATCCATGGAGCTTTACTGGTGGTCTGTCGAGGTGCTGGACGGGTCAGCGGGCTCCGCGCGCGGCTGGCGTGACTCCCTGGGCAATGCGCTCACCGAGGCGGCGGTCACGCACGGCGCCTACGACTGGCAGTGGCACACCCACAGCTGGGGTGTGCTGTTCGAGATCGCGTTCGCGTCGGACGAACGCTGGGCCGAGTTCCGCGCCCTGCCGCTGGTGACCGCGGCTCTGGACGCCGTGCCCGACCCCGTGCACGGGCTGTTCATCCATCCCGGCCGAGGTGGCAGCACCGGGCAGCGGCAGCCGCGCCGGCCGCGGCCGATCGCGGGCGCCGGGGCGGCACCCCTGCCGGAGGACACCGGCGTCCCCCTGCACGCCAACGCGTTCGCGGCCTGAGCTGTTCGCGCGCCTGTCCGCTTGCGATCAGTCGTCGGCGCCCTTGCCGCCGCGCCGGCCGCCGCTGTCGTCACCACTGTCCTGACGGCCCTCGCGGTCCTCGCGGTCCTCGCGGTCCTCGCGGTCCTCACGGCCCTTGTCGTCGCCACCTCTGCCCTTGCCGCTGTCGTCGTCGGCCCCGTCGTCGCTGCTGTCACCTCGGCCGCTGTTGCCTCCGCCGCCGCCTCTGGTGGGTGACGAGGAAGGCCGGGCCGAGGGGCGCTTCGACGACCTGCCCGCGTTGCTGGCGCCGCGGGTCTCGGCCGGGGTCGCCCTCGGCGCGGAGACCGTCCGCTTCGGCACCGGCGCCGGGGCCGGCCCGGCCGTGGATGGCGTGGCCGCGCTCTCGCCGACCTCCTCCGGCGGCGCGTACCAGAGGGAATCCGGCCCGTTCGCCGGCGTGCCGCCGAATGCCGCGGTCATGATGCTCCACCCGCCCGCCGCGACGGCTCCGGTGGCCAGCACCGTCACCAGCGCCACGCCCAGCACGGCCCGCGCGGCCCGGCCTCGGACCCGGGGCGCGGCATGGCGGACGCCGGTGTCCAGCACCACGGGCCGGTTGCGGACGTCGCTCATGATCCGATCCTCATCCGCGGGCCCCGGCGGCGCCATTGTCCGATGGTCCTAGCACCCCCGCCTGCCGCTGCGCCCAGAGCGCCGCCTGGGTGCGGTCGGTCACGCCGAGCTGCTGGTAGACGCTGGTCAGATGGGCCTTCACGGTGCGCTCGCTGATGCCCAGCCGGCGGGCGATCGACTTGTTCGGCAAGCCCTCGCCGACCAGCCGCAGCACCTCCTGTTCGCGATCGGTCAGGGTGAGCGCCGTCCGCGGCGAACGCCGGCTGGTGAGCAGCACCCGCGCGGCCTTGGGATCGAGCGGCGAGCCGCCCTCGACGACCTCACGGACCCCGGAGAGGATGGTCTCCGGCTCGGCGTGCTTGAGCAGGTAGCCCTCGGCGCCGGCCTGCAACGCGTCGAGGATCCGGTTCTGGTCACTGAACGAGGTGAGCACCAGGACGTGGGTCTCCGGCTGGACGGCCAGGATCCGCGAGGTGGCCTGGACGCCGTCCATCCCCGGCATCGACAGGTCCATCAGCACCACGTCGGGGCGCAGCTCGGCGGCCATCACCACGGCCTCCTCGCCGTGCGTCGCCTCGCCGGCCAGCCGCAGGTCATCCGTCGTCTGGAGAAGCTGCGCCAACCCCCGCCGGACGACGGCGTGGTCGTCGACGATCAGCACCCGGATCATGGACCGGCACCTCCGCTTCCACACGCGTCCCGGCCGCCGGAGCCGACCGGACCACCAGCCTGCCGTGCGCGCCGGCGATCAGGTCGCTCAACGCCCGCAATCCGAAATGCCCGCCCTCGGCGCGCTCGGCGAAGACGTCACCGTCGAAACCGCGACCATCATCATCTATCACAAGACGCACCATTTCGCCCTCTTCGACGAGTTCGATGTCGACCTGCTCCGCCCCGCTGTGCGTGCCGATGTTGCGTATCGCCTCCTGCGCCGTGCGGAAGAGCAGGCCGGCGGCCACCGGCGTCAGCCGCTCGGCGTCGCGCACGTCGAGGTTGACCCGGACGCCGGTGCGTTCCAGCGCGACGGCGAGCTCGGCCAGCGCCGACCCGAGGCCCTCCTCCGCGAGGTTGGGCGGATAGATGTCGACCAGCAGCGAACGGAGGGCGCCGATGCCGGCCCGCAGGTCGGCGGCCGCCCGGGTGATGACCTCGCCGCGCTGCGCCTCGTCCGGGTTGCCGAGGCGGGCGGCGTCCAGCGCGTACGTGACCCCGGTGAGCTGCTGCACCACCCCGTCGTGCAGCTCACCGGCGATCCGCCGGCGCTCGGCGTCGGAGGCGTCGACGGCGTGCCGCAGCAGCGCCTCGCGGTCGCGTTGCTGGCGTTGCACCCGGCGGGCGAGCGACCAGGCGAGCGGGATCTGCACGAGCTGCAGGGCCAGCAGCGCGCCCACGGCGATCGGAGCGAACTGCCGCCACGCGGCGCGGCCCGCCTGGTCCACCGCGTCGTAGCGGAAGTAGACCTCGAAGAGCAGCAGCTTGCCCGTGGCGGCGCGCACGCCCACGTACACCTCGAGAAGCTTGCCCCACGGGCGCTCGAACCTGTTCTCCGGCCGCGACAGATCGCTCACCTCGGAGTCGATCTGCTGGGCGCGCAGCGCGGCCAGCTCCTCCTCCTCGAGCTCCCATGAGGTGCCGGCCAGGCCCGGCTGGTCGGAGTAGAGGATGCGGCCGGTGTCGTCCCAGAGCTTCACCCGCACCAGCGAGCCGTGCAGGACGTACTGGCGCATGGCCCGGTCGAACCCGGCTGCCGCGGCCGGGTCGCCGGCGATCACCGCCGCGTCCAGCCGGGGCTCGACCACACCTTTCGCCGTCACCCAGGCGACCTCGCTGGCCGATTCGGTGGCCTGCTCGATGCCCGCCTGGCGAGCGGCCAGAGCGAGCAGCGCGGCCAGGCCGGCCAGCACGGCCACCCCCACCGCGGTGAAGCGCGCGACGAGCCCGACGGTTGACGTCATGCCTCGCAGCGTAAGCGGGCGGCGACCGAAAAAGATCGTCCGGCGGTACTAGTACCCAGGTCCAATGGCGGGTGCTACCGCCGCCCGGCGAGAGTTCTCGGCATGTCAACGCCACTGGTCGC
>NZ_JBFAZH010000283.1:0-7685 GCF_040681735.1 Actinoplanes sp. NPDC051633
GCCCAAGCCCTCGAGACCGTCCTCGCCGAAGTCCGTGATCTGCTGCTCGACCCTGCCCTCACGCGGGCGGTCGCGGCCGGGCGGCGTCGCGGGCAGACCCCGTCGGTGCGCCGGGCGGAGGTGCGGCCGGTCGCGCTCAAGGCCGGGACGCACCTGCAGATCGTGACCGATGACGGCGCGCGCCCGTACACCAGGAATCTGTCCCTGGGTCCGGACGCCGCCGCGGCGGTGGACGAACTGCTGGCCGAGCCGTTCGGGAACTGGCACGTGGAGACGGCGGCGGCGACGGTGCAGGTGCGCATCTCCAAGAAGGGTGACGCTTACGTCCATCGCACGGCTGCGGCGTCTGCCAAGGCCCCGCAAGGCCATAACCGCGCCAAGCAGTGGCTGCTCGATCCGGGCGATCCGCTGTTCGAGGTGCTGGGCGGGACGGCGGCGAAGCGGCGGCAGGTGGACGCCTTCCTGCGCGCGCTGGCCGCGACGCTGCCGGCCGAGCTGCCGGCGCCGCTACGCGTCGTCGACCTGGGGTGCGGCAACGCCTATCTGACCTTCGCCGCCTACCGCTATCTGGCCGACCGCGGTCCGGTCCAGGTCGTGGGGGTCGATGTGCGCGAGGACCAGAGGGTACGGAACTCGGAGCTGGCCGCCGCGCTCGGCTGCGCCGACGACGTGACGTTCGTGGCCGGCACGATCGCGGATGCTTCGGTCGCCGAGGCTCCGGACCTGGTGCTCGCGTTGCACGCCTGCGACACGGCGACCGACGAGGCGCTGGCCAGGGCGGTGGGCTGGAACGCCAAGTGGGTGCTGGCGGCGCCGTGCTGCCACCACGACATCGCGGCGCAGCTCAAGGGCCACCCGGCGCCCGCGCCGTACGGCGAGCTGCTGCGGCACGCGATCCTCCGGGAGCGCTTCGCCGACGTCCTGACGGACTCGCTGCGGGCGTCCCTGTTGCGCACCCAGGGTTACAAGGTGGACGTGGTCGAGTTCGTGGACTCGGCCCACACCCCGCGCAACCTGCTCCTGCGCGCCCGCCACACCGGCACACCGGCGCCGCGCGACGAATACGACGCCCTGACCACCCAGTGGGGCGTCACCCCTGCCTTGGAAAAACTCCTGGCCTGAGCGGGGGCAAACCGCGCGGACAAACCCGAGCCGGCCGCGTCAGTTGACCTCGGAGGTCCAGGAGGCGGTGTGGACCTTGCCGGCCACCTGGAAGTCGAAGAACATGCGGTAGCGACCCGGGCCCGGCGCCGCCAGCCAGAACTTGACCTTGCCGTCGACGAGCTGCGGCTCGGGATGGACGTGCACGTAGCCCAGATCGCCCTCGCGCATCACCACCAGGTGACCGAAGGCGCCGAGGTACGGCTCGAGCTGCGCCGGGCGGCCGGCCGTCGTGACGGTCATGAAGAGCGGCTGGGTGGAGCCGATCCGGGGCTCACCCTCGTACGCCACCTGGAAGTCGTCGGCGACCGCCTGCCGCACCGGCGCGGGCAGCGCGACCGGCCGGTAGTCCCCCGGCACCGTCAGGTCGACGCCCAGCGTCGCCGGCACCTGGTCGCCGCCGACGATCGCGGTGAAGTCAGCGACCGCGCGATAGCTGCCCGGCGCGGCGAAGGTGATCGGGATGCTCCAGGTGCCGTCCGGCGCCATGGTCGGGTGCAGGTGCTGGAAGCCGGAGAGGTCGCGGCGGATCACGATCAGGTGCAGCGGCTTGTCGTGCACGACGGCGAAGGTGGTGACCGCCGCATTGCCGGCGCCGCGGATCGCGAAGGACAGCGTCTGCCTCGTGCCCGCCGCGAAGGTGCTCGCGGTGGGGGCCATGGTCAGGCCGTCGCTGGTCACGGTGAGGCCGCCGACCGCGCCGCCCGCGGCGCCGCCGGCCGGGGTGACCGAGCCGTCGGCATTGTGCACGTGAGGGGCGGTGCCGCTGTCGTCATGCGACGGTGCGGGCGCCGCACCGTGCCCGTGACCGTCGTCGGCGACCTGCGCGGCGGCCGGCCCGGCCTCGGCGGTCGGGGTGGCCTCGTTGAGCCGGCCGATCCCGTAGCCCGCGAAGAGCACCACGACGAGCACCGCACCGAAGGCCGCCAGCTTGAAGCTCGCGCTGCGCTCCTCCGGCCGGCTCGGCTTGTCGAGGACGTCGACCAGGCTCTCGGGCTGGTCAGGCATCGGCCAGCTCGTAGCCGGCCTCGTCGACCGCCGACCGCACGTCACTCACGTCGAGGGGCGCGGCGCTGGTCACGGTCACGACACCGGTGCCGAGGTCGACCTGCACGTCGTCGACACCCTCGAGCGACGACAACTCACCGGTGACGGCGCTGACACAGTGCTGACAGGTCATGCCGCTGACGGTGTAGGTGTTGGTGACTGACATGGCGCTGCCGTTCCTTTCAGCTCTTGACCAGGCGGGCGATCGCGTCGGACGCCTCTTTGACCTTGGCGGTCGGGTCGCCCGCGCGGGCGGCGTCGACGACGCAGTGCGCGAGGTGATCCTCGAGCAGCCCGACGGCCACCGCTTGCAGTGCGCTCTTCGCGGCGGAGATCTGCGTGAGGACGTCAATGCAGTAGGTGTCCTCGTCGACCATCCGCTGCAGCCCGCGGATCTGACCCTCGATGCGCCGCAGCCGGCCGAGCAGTGCCTGCTTGTCACCGGAGTAGCCGTGCGGCCCGTGCTCCTCGCTCATGACACCAGCATACCCCCCACCCGTATAGACCCGACCACCGTGTCGCGCAGAGGCATTTTGCCTCGTCGGTGACCCATGCCAGGCACCCATGCCGGGGCCGACGGGTGCTGCCGAACCACAGTCGCCCGGCCGCGTCCTGCGCGACTCGGCTCTCATCCGGCCACCGCGAGAGCCAAGGGCAGCACCGCAGGCGCCCCGGCCTGCCTCAGCGCCCGCCCGGCCAGCACCATCGTCCAGCCGGAGTCGACCAGGTCATCGACCAGAAGGACCGGTCCCTCCAAGCCTGACACGACCGCCGCGAGCTCCGCCGGAACCGTGAAGGCGTCGTGCAGAGCCCGCACCCGCTGGGCGCTGTTGCCGCGCGGCGCGTCGTCGCCGAGGTGGGACGACGCCACCGTGCCGATGAACGGCAGCCGCCCGACCGTGGCGATGTGCTCGGCGATGCTGCGGACCAGCCGCGGACGCCGGCTCGACCACACGGCCGCGACCGCGACCGGGCGCTGCTCCCAGCCGGCGTCGCCGTGCGCCCACGCCTTGAGGACCTCGACCACCGCGCCCGCCACATCTTTCGGGATCTCCGTGTCGGGCGCACCCGGGCCGATCAACTCGCGCAGCCGTCCGCCCCAGCCGAGGTCGGAGAGCCGCCCGACGGCCCGCCCGGGCGCGACCTGATCGCCCGGCGGAATCTTGCCCTTGAGCGGCACGCCGACCGCCTCCATGCCGGTGGGCCACAGCTTTTTGGGCGCGACCTCCACACCCGGCCGGCCCAGGAACGCATGCGCGGCGCTCAGCGACCCGGGCGACACGTCGGTGTTGTAGAGCGGCTCGGTGCACGTGTCACACCGCCCGCACGGCTTGGCCTCGGGATCGTCCAGGCATCGGCGCAGGAACTCCATGCGGCAGCCAGTCGTGTGCGCGTACTCCATCATCGTCTGCTGCTCTTTGGTCCGCGCCTCGGCGACGCGGCGAAGCCGGGCCGTGTCGTAGGTGAACGGCTCCCCGGTGGCGAGCCAACCCCCACGGGTACGCCGGACGGCGCCGTCCACGTCGAGCACCTTGAGCATCAGCTCGAGCCGGGCGCGACGCAGGTCGACCAGCGGCTCCAACGCGGGCGTCGACATCGGACGGTCGGTGGACAGATTGGCCAGCACCGAACGCACCTGCTCCTCGGGCGGGAACGCGAGCGAGGCGAAATACCGCCAGATCGCCGCATCCTCGCGGCCCGGCAGGAGCACCACCTCGGCGTGCTCGACCGCACGCCCGGCCCGGCCGACCTGCTGGTAATAGGCGATCGGCGACGGCGGCGCGCCGAGGTGCACCACGAACCCCAGGTCGGGCTTGTCGAAGCCCATGCCCAGCGCCGACGTGGCCACCAGCGCCTTGATCTTGTTGTCCAGCAGATCCTGCTCGGCGGCGAGCCGCTCGGCGTTCTCGACCTGCCCGGTGTACGACGCCACGGCGAACCCGCGCGACCGGAGGAAGTCGGCGGTCTCGGTCGCGGCCGCCACGGTGAGCGTGTAGACGATGCCCGAACCGGGCAGCACCTCGAGGTGATCGGCCAGCCAGGCAAGGCGGTGGGCCGGGTCCTCCAGCTGGAGCACGGCCAGCCGCAGCGAGTCGCGATCGAGCGTGCCGCGCAGCACCAGTGCGTCACCCAGCTGCTCGGCGACGTCGGCCGTCACCCGCTCGTTGGCGGTCGCGGTGGTCGCGAGCACCGGGGTGCGCGCCGGCAGCCCGGCGAGGAACGTGCGCAACCGCCGATAGTCCGGCCGGAAGTCATGGCCCCAGTCGGAGACGCAGTGCGCCTCGTCGACCACGAGCAGACCGGTGCTCGCCGCGAGACCGGGCAGGACGTTGTCGCGGAAGTCCGGATTGTTGAGCCGCTCGGGGCTGATCAGCAACACGTCCACCGCCCCCGCGTGGATCTCGGCGGTGATCTCCCCCCACTCCTCGAGATTGGCCGAGTTGATGGTGCGCGCCCGGATGCCCGCCCGCGCGGCGGCCTCCACCTGGTTACGCATCAACGCCAGCAACGGCGACACGATGACGGTCGGCCCGGCCGGCGGATCACCGGCCCCGGCCATCACGCCGTCCCGCAGCAGAGCGGTCGCGATGAAGTAGACCGCCGACTTGCCCCAGCCGGTGCGCTGCACGCAGAGGACTCGACGCCGGTCGACCACCAGCGCCTCGATCGCACGCCACTGGTCCTCGCGAAGGGTCGCCTGCTCTCCCGCCAGCTTGCGCAGCACCTCCTCGGCGCACTCGCGCACCACCACCCGCTCGGCGTCACTCACGTCTCGTGCTCCTGGCTGTCGGTCCGCTCCGGTCACGCCGCAATGTCTACCAGCCGGATCTGACAGAAACGGCGTTGTCCACAGGCCCGCGGCGCCGGCAGAAGTTATCCACAGGCTGGAAAGAATCTTGGTCCGGGCGTACGCGGCGGTGGCAGGGTGAAAGCCATGACGAAGACGGTTGCCGAGAAGCTGCAGATCAAGCCGAACACCACGGTGTGGGTGTCCGACCCGGCGCGGATCGCGCTGCTCACGCCACTGCCCGACGGGGTGCGGGAAAGCGACCAGCCGGCCACGGCCAGCGTCGCGGTGGTCTTCGCCGACGATGCCGCCGCGGTGCGCGCGGCGCTCGAGAAACACGCCGCCGACCTGACGAAGCCGGCGGCTTTCTGGGTGGCCTATCCCAAGGGCAATCAGGCCGACATCAACCGCGACTCGCTGTGGCCGATCGTCGCCGACTTCGACATGCGCCCGGCCGGCCAGGTGGCGGTGGACGACCGCTGGTCGGCGTTGCGCTTCCGCGCAAACCGCCCGGACGAGCCTCCCTTCACCCTCGAGAGGCAGTGAGCCGCCGCGATCTTGACCGAACCCAGGCGCTGGGTCGGGCTCATCGAGCCTCGGGGCCGAGCGTGCGCGGCGCCCGCAGAGTCTTCGCGCGGAGACGTGACGCGGAGACGTGATGCGCGGACGTGACGCGGCGAGCGTTGACGAAACACGCGGCGATGCCACGCCGGGACCTTTCGGGTACGCAGCAGTCGAAGGCGCTCGGACAAGGTCAGCGACCGAGGACCGCGTCGGACAAGGTCAGCGACCGAGGACCGTGCCGCCGTTGACGTTGATGACCTGGCCGGTGACGAAGCTGCCGCCGGGGCCGACCAGCCACCGGACCGCCTCGGCGATGTCGTCGGGCACGCCGGCCCTGCCCACGAGCGTCGAGTCGACCCGCTGGCGGTGGCCCCCCTCGGTCATCCGGCCGTCGAAGAACTCGCTGTCGGTGATGTATCCGGGCGAGATGACGTTGGCGGTGATGCCCTCGGGCCCGAACTGCACGGCGAGGTCGAGCATCCAGCCGTGCAGGGCCGCCTTGGCCGCGGAGTACGCGCCGCCACCGCCGCGCTGGGCGGCTATCGAGCTGGTCAGGATCACGTGGCCGCCGGGTCGGCGCAGCAGCGGGCGGAGCGCTTCGGTGAGCAGGACGGCGGTGATCACGTTGGAGTCGAGGGTGGCGCGCCAGCGGGCGGCCCGCGCGGCGAGGGTGGACTCGTCGCCGCCGATGAAGGCGCCGGCGTTGTTGACCAGCACGTCGACCGGCCGCCCGTCGACGGCCGCGACCACGGCCTCGACCTGGTCGGGTTCGACGAGATCGGCGGTCACGGCGGACGCCTGCGGCCCGATCCACTTGACCGCTTCGGCCAGCTTCTCGGCGCGACGGCCGACGATGATCACGTCATAGCCCTCGCCCGCGAGCATCCCCGCCGTCGCCCGGCCGATGCCGGTGCCTCCACCACTGACCACCGCAAGCCTCGCCATGACAGTCACCCTAGCCAGCGACCGTCCCCGGCGTGACGTTGCTCGATCACCTCGATGGGGCACCAGTACGGGCTACGTCGTGTCGTGGACCTGGACCGGCGCGGATCGGAAGACCGCCGTGGCAACCGACAGCGGACGCCACGCCGCGATTGCCACCAGGGTCATTGCCGCGGCTGCTGTCCAGAAAGTCGCCAGCAGGCCGTAGGCCTGGGCCACCAGGCCGCCCAGCAACGAGCCCACCGCCGCCCCGCCCAGGTCCAGCAACGAGTACACGCTGGTCACGCGGCCGAACATCGCCGACGGGACCGTGCGCTGGCGGATCGTCGTCACCACCACGCCCCACACCACCGCATGCACGCTGAAAACCACGATCACCGCGCCCGCCAGCCACGGCGACCCGGTGGCCGCCAGGGTGGCGTGCAGGGCCACCTCGATCAGCAGGCCCACCCGCAACAGCACCGTCGCCCCGGCCACGCGCAGCAGCCACGGCGCGATCAGGGTGCCCAGCAGGCCGCCGACCGCGAACGCCGTCAGCAGCACGCCGTACCCGATCGACGACAGGCCCAGCACGGATCGGGCGTAGAGCACGAAGATCGCGAACGCCGCGCAGAACACCACGTTGCCGAAGGCCATCGTCACCGCCAGCGTGCGGAGCAGCAGGTGGGCCCGGAGGAACCGGAGACCCTCCGCGATGTCGGCGCGCAGGGAACGCCACTCCGTCGGAGGTGGCGGCGGTGGCGGCGGGATCGAACGCAGGGAGCGGACCAGCACGGCCGAGGCCAGGAACGAGGCCGCGTTCAGGCCGAAGGGCAGGGCCGCGGCCAGGGCGAAGAGCCACGCCCCGAACGGCTTGGCGACGAACTGGTTGAGCACCGTGAAGGTGGCGCCGAGCAGGGAGTTGGCGGTGGGTAGCTGCGCGGGGGCGACGATCGCCGGCACGAACGCCGCCGACGCCGTGTCGGCCAGTGTCTCGCCGGTGCCGAGCACGAAGAAGACGGCGTAGACCAGCGGCACCGAGACGAAGCCCATGGCGATCGCCAGCGCCAGCACGCCGATCGCAAGCGCCCGCACCGCGTTGACCGTGGCGACCAGACGGCGCCGGTCGAGGCGGTCCGACCAGGCGCCGCTGATCAGGGCGAACAGCAGCCAGGGCAACTGCTGGGCGAACGCCGCCCCGGCC
>NZ_JBFAZH010000284.1:0-7664 GCF_040681735.1 Actinoplanes sp. NPDC051633
GGCCCGATCAGGTCCGGCAGGTCCCAGCGCAGGCAGGCATCGGTGGCGACGTTGCGGGCATGCCGGCCGGCCCCCTGAATCGGCAGGATCTCGTCGCTGATCCGGGGAAGGCTGCGCACGGGCATGCCCGAGTGCCGGCGGGCCGAATCGATGTCAGGAAAGAGGGGCAGCCGGTGATAGGGGGCGCTCTGCAGATGTGTCCGCGTCTCGAGCATGTCCGTGCAGAGCAGCACCGGGATGCCGGGCCAGCGGGCCGCCTGCCTGGCCACGGCCATGAAAACCGCGAGGGCCAGCGGTTGTTCCACCCGCATCGCATCCAGGTCGATGAACACGGACTCCGGCTGCTCGGCCAGACACTTCATCAAGGTCAGGCGCACCGCCGCGACGTCCGCCAGGCCGAGGTTGCCGGTGACGGTCACGATCGTCCCGCCGACGGCGTCCGTGACGCTGCACTCCACGGTCATCTGGTCCGCCCATCCGCCTGGCTCAGCCCAGCCGCGTAGTGATCGCCGACGTCCTGCGGCTCGGGCCGCGGGTCGGCCTCCATGACGATGATGACCCCGTCACCCGAGTCGGCGCCACCGCGCGTCCCGAACGGTGTACAGGTCATCCGGATCAGCACCGGACGGCCACGTCGGTTGACCGCATCGACGGAGGCCTCACTGCCCTTTCCGTCAGCGCCGAGCGCCGAACGCAACATCGGCCGGAGCTGTTCGAACGGAAGGCCGATGTCGAGGTTCAGCATGTGCTGGCCGACCACCTCGGAGGCCCGCAGACCCCAGAGTTCTTCCGCGCGCTGGTTCCAGACCCGGACCCGCAGATCGTTGTCGACCACGGAAACGCCCGCGTGCAGGCCGGCCAGCACCGTCTCGAGGAACGCGTTGGCCTCGTCCAGCTGGGTCGTGCTCACCCGCAGCTGATCGTTGATGCTCTGCAACTCGTCGTTGGTTGACTGCAGTTCCTCGTTCATCGTCTCCAGTTCCTCGTTCGTGGACTGGAGCTCCTCGTTCGTCGTCTCCAATTCCTCGACGGTCGACTGAAGTTCCTCGTTGGTGGTCTCCAGTTCCTCGTTGGTCGACTGGAGCTCCTCGTAGGCGGCCTCCAACTGATGGTTGGTGTGTTCCAGCTGGTCCTGCAGGCGGCGGGCCTCGGTGACGTCGTGGAAGATCACGTTGACGCCGAGCAGGTTGCTGTCGCCGTCGGTCAGCGGGCTGATCTGCACCTCGAGGTGGGTGGTCTCGCCGGCGCGCGTCTGTTTGACGTCGAGGACACGCAGCGTCCGGCGCTCGACCTGAGCCTGCTCGATGTGCCGGCGCAGCTCCGCCGGCCGGTACGACAGGTCGAGATCCCGGAACGGCCGCCCGAGGTCACGGGAGGACACGCCGAACGTCCGCTCCAGCTCGCGATTGACGAGCGCCACCGTGCCGTCGGCGGTGAGCACCAGCTGCGCCGGCGGGCTCGCGGCGAAAGCCTGGTCACGCAATTGGTCCATGCTGGTCACCGACCCACCCGCGTCCCGCGGAAAGTCGGACGTCACTACCCCGGGCAACCGGTCGAAGCGCGGAACCCGGCTGAACAGGCGCCGCTTGAGGTCGATCGGCGTGAACCTGCTCCCCTGGGTGAGCAGCATTTCCGCCTTGCCGAGAAAGAGCACGCCGCTGTCCGAGAGCGCGAAATGAAATCGGTCGAGGATCCGGGTCTGCGTCTCGGCGTTGAAGTACATCAGGGTGTTCCGGCAGGCGAGCAGGTCGATGCGAGAGATCGGCGCATCCTGGACCAGGTCGTTGCGCCCGAAGATCACCGAGCGGCGGAGATCCTTGCGGAAGACGTACCGCGAATTGGACGACTCGAAATAGCGCGCCAGCAGTTCCGGCGGCACCGCCTGCACCCGGTGCTCGCTGTAGGTGGCCTGGCGCGCCTCATTGAGCTGCTCCTCGTCCACGTCGGTGGCGTAGATCTTCACCCGCTCGCGGAACTCCTCCACGCCCATCACCTCGGCGAGAGCGATCGCCAGCGAATACGGCTCCTCGCCGGAGGCGCAGCCGGCCGACCAGACCCGGATCGGCGAGTCGGACGGCTTGGCCGCGATCATCGGGCCGAGCACCTCGGAGCGCAGGTGGTCCCACGCATCGGTGTCCCGGAAAAAGCCGGTGACGTTGATCAGGATCGTGTTGAACAGGGCGGTGAACTCGTCCGGGTGGACCTGCAGGTAATCCAGGTAGTCCTGGAAATCCGCGCTGCCGACCTGACTCATCCGGCGATTGAACCGGCGCATCAGACTCGACCGTTTGTAGCCGGTGAAATCGAAGCCTCGGGTTTCCTTCAGATAGGCCAGGAGCGTCTCGAAATTGGGGTCGTCGGGTTCCATCGAGCCTCCGGCTTGAGCAGCGTCCTGCACCACGACGGTATCCCAGTTTCAAAAGGCGGTTATGCGGGCGGTGATGCGTCCCCGGCGCGGGCAACCGTCGACCCGAGCCTGTCGATGAGCTGGCGGATGGTCGCGCCGGCCGCCTCGGCGTCGGCGGCCAGGTCGCGAAACCGTAGCTGGCTGGCGCTGCTCGGGCGGTGCACCCCGGCCAGCCGCCGGCCTAATGCCGACTTCTCCTCCAACGCTCGCAGCGCCATCCACAACGCGCCCTCCAGCGCGATGGCCTGCTCCTCGAGGAGGCTGTCCGGCGACCACGCGTGGCCGACCCGGCAGCGGTAACGAGGCACCGGGTCGTCGGTGACCTCGAACAACGAACCCCCGCAGGACGGGCATCCGTACCCGGCGGCCGGCAGCGCCAGGTCCTCGGCGGTCAGCGGTCCAAGCTCCGACATGGCAACCTCGGCGTTGAGCAGGGCGTCGTCGTCGACGGCGGGGACGTTGCTGAGATCCTCCGCGACGATTTCCGCGATCAATCCGCCCAGTTTGGCGGCGGGAGCGACGTGTTCCGTCGAGACCAGGGCCAGCGCAGCCCTTGGCATGTGCGCATAGAGGGCGTCGGCCGGGTCCTGGACGACCGCCACGCCGCCACGCCGGACGATGTTCACCAGGCCGGCGGCGCCGTCGTCGCGGGTGCCGGAGAGCACCACACCCACCGCCCGGCGGCCGAAGGTCCGGGCCACCGACCGGAACAGCGGATCGATCGCGGGCCGGTGTCCGTTCTCGGCAGGGCCCCTGGTCAGCCGGATGAGCCCGTCGAGGACCAGCAGGTGATGGTCGTTCGGCGCCACGAAGATGTGGCCGGGCCGCAAGGGTTCGCCGTCAACCGCCGTGCTCGCCGACAGCGGCCCACTTCGGTCGAGGATCGACGGCAGGGCACTGGGCGCCTCACGCGGAATGTGCAGAACCACCAGGACCGACCCTGGAAAGTCCGGCGGAAGGCCGGCGACCAGCGCCCGGAGGGCCTCGACGCCTCCGGCGGAGGCGCCCGCTGCGATCACATCTCGACGCTCCGCCATCTCGCACGCTTTCCCAGCACACGCGCCGCCGAAACCCGTGCTCGGTTAGCGTTCCATGCATGGGGGAGGCGCAGGTCGTGCTGGTCTTCGGGCGCGGCGTCACCGTCTCCGGCGGGCAGTTCGTTCTGACGCCGGGCGGTCTCGCCCGCATGCGCGCCGCCGTGGCCCATGTCGAGGCGCACGGCGGCCACCCTCGGGTGATCTTCACCGGCGGGTGGGCGGAGGCGAGCGAGGCCGCGGACGAGCCGCCGGCCGGGTGCCGCGAGGGCGATCTGATGCTGGCGTACGCGCGCGGCGCCGGCCTGGACCGGATCGCCGACCTGCGTGCCGAGAACCGCTCCCGCAGCACCCTCGAGAACCTGGTGCACACCGTGCAGGACGGGCTGCTCGACGGATACACCTTCACTCCCGAGCAGCCGCTGGGACTCGTGTCGCACGAGTGGCACCTGCCGCGGGTGCACTACCTGGCCGGGAAGGTGCTCGGGCTGCGCCGGCGCGACCTGCTGGACATCCCGGTCGTCGACGAACCGGCCAGTGAGCGGCTCGCCCACCTGGCGGCGCGGCTGTGGTTCCTCGGGGTGCGGGACGCGGCCGCCCTGATCCGCCGCGAAAGACGGATGGTGGCGTTACTGCGCCGGATGGGTAGATAGGTCGGTGTGACCGTCCTGCTGCTTCCCGTCCACACGCCCACCCACCAACTTCCCGAGCTGATCGCCGTCTGGGCCGGACCCGCGGTCGTCGTCGACGACGGCAGCGGCCCGTCCGCCTCGCCGGTGTTGCAGCAGGCCACCGCCGCGGGCGCCACCGTGCTGCGGCACCCCGTCAACAAGGGCAAGGGCGCCGCCCTGAAGACCGGGTTCCGCCACATCATGGAAAACCTGCCGGACGACGACGTGGTGTGTGCCGACGGCGACGGGCAGCACCGTCTGGACGACATCCGCAACGTGGCCGCCCACGTCTCGTCGAGCGGGCGGATGACGCTGGGCGTGCGCAGCTTCGACGGTGAAGTGCCGTTCCGCAGCCGGCTCGGCAACCGCGTCACGTCCCGGCTCGTCCAGCTGGCCACCGGCCGATATCTCGGCGACACGCAGACCGGCCTGCGCGCCCACCCGGCCGGCCAGATCGACTGGCTGTTGTCGATCGACGGCGAGCGCTTCGAGTACGAGATGAACGTGCTACTGGCCGCCGCCCGCACCGGCCGGCCGATCGACGAGGTGACGATCGCCACGGTCTACAACGGATCATCGAAGTTCAGTCCGCTCGCCGACTCGGCCCGGATCTACTGGCCGCTGCTGCGCGCGGTGGCGGGTCAGACTCCGAGCTGACCAGTGGTCGCTCGACCTAATGAAAATGAAGTCGTTTGTGCGCTGCTGACCGGGGAATTCGGTCGGCCTCCGAATAAAGAGAGAGGCACTTCAATGGCTTCCACTTCAACGCGCGGCGTGGCGTCCGCCCGCACTCCCGTACGCACTGCCGCGACCGTGGTCGCGGCCGTCTTCGTACTGGTCGGCGTGCTCGGCTTCATCCCCGGCATAACCACCAACTACGGCGACATGACCTTCGCCGGGCATCACTCCGACGCTCTGCTGCTCGGCGTTTTCCAGGTCTCGATCCTGCACAACATCGTCCACCTGCTCTTCGGACTGGCCGGTTTCGCGCTGGCCCGCACCGCGTCCGGCGCACGCTCGTACCTGATCGGCGGCGGCGCGATCTACCTGGTCCTGTGGCTGTACGGCTTGATCATCGGGCAGAACAGCGCAGCGAACTTCGTCCCGGTGAACACCGCCGACGACTGGCTGCACCTGTTCCTCGGCCTCGGCATGATCGCTCTGGGCGTGCTGCTCACCCGCAACACGGCCCGCACCCGCAGGGCCTGATCACGGCGGGCGCCCCGGCACTCGCCGGGGCGCCTATCGGGTCACGCCGCCACGGCCGGCGCCCGGTCCGGGGCGGATGCCGGCATCAGAGCGCCGAAGGCCGCGACCAGGGCGACGTTCACCACGACCGCGAGCCAGGCGATGTTCCCGATGTGCGCCACCGGCCACGCGACGGCGGCCAGGCCGATGGTGGACACCAGCCACATCGGCCTCGTGCGGCGCAGGGCCACCGCGCAGAGCAGGAGGGCCAGCGGGAAGAACAGGCCGAGCGGCTTGATCAGCGTCGCGGCACCGGTGGCGTCGACGAGGTCGGTGTCGCCCATCGAGACGTGGATGGAGTTGAAGCCGTACGCGACGTTGCCGGCCACGCCGATCGCGCCGACGACGAGCAGGCTCGCGGCCGTCCAACCCTCGGACCAGCCGACCACGCGCAGCACGGACAGCAGGTAGCCGATGCTCCCGAGCACGTGGAAGACCGCGGCGGTGGGGTCGTCCCAGCCGCGGACGGCGTACAGGATGTCGGCGATCAGGTAGATCACCGGGCCGATGACCAGGCCGGCGGTGAGAACTCGCTCAACGGGTTTCATGCGTTCCATGGGACCGCGTCGCCGAGCACGAGGCCTCCGGGCAGCCCCTCGGGAATCGCAGGGTTAACCCTGGTCACGGGCGGTCGCCGGGGTGGCACGATGCGAACCATGACCCGGACGGCGCTCGGCCCGGCGGTCGGTGCGGTCACCGCCGCGCTGGTGGCGGGTGGCTTCGCGCTGGGCGTACACGTCGGCAACCTGCACAACGGCCTGATCGCGGCGTCCTTCACCGCGGTCGGCCTCTTCGTGGTCCGGCGCCGGCCCGGCAACCGCGTCGGCCGGCTCTTCGTCGCGACCGGCGTGGGGCACGCGGTGATGTTCTTCGGGCGCCAGTACGGCCTGCACGCCGGCCCGCTGCCGGGCGCCTCGTGGATCGGCTGGCTGGGCATCTGGCCGCTGCCGATCGTCCTGGTCATCGTCGGGGTCACGGTGATGTGCTTCCCGACCGGGCGACTGCCGTCGCCGCGGTGGCGACCCGTGGTCGCCGCGATGATCGCGGCCGGGGTTGCGCTGGCTGCGGTGTCGGCGCTGTGGCCCGTCGAGTACGCGCGCACGGCGCTGGTCGCCCCGCACCCGCTGTCGCTGCCCGGCTTCGCGGCGGCGGACGCCTTCTACCGCGTCGCCCGCAACGTCGCCTATCCGTTGATCCAGGTCGCCTGGGTGGCGTGCGTGGTGGCCCGGCTGCGTCGGGCGCGCGGGGACGAGGCGCGGCAGTTGCGCTGGTTCGTGTACGCCGTGACGCTGTCCGCCGTGGTGATGCTGGCCGGGTGGGTGGTGTGGCGGTCGCCGGTGCCGGGCGCCCTGTCGGCGCCGGTGATGGCGGTGGCGGCGGGCGCGGCGATCCTGAAGTACCGCCTCTACGACATCGACCTGGTGATCAACAAGTCGCTGGTGTGGGGTGCGATGGCCGCGGTCGTCACCCTGGGGTACGCCGCCGTCGTGGCCGGCGTCGGGCGGCTGGTCGGCGGCCACGGCATGGCGCTGTCGATCGTGGCGACGGCGATCGTGGCCGTGGCGTTCGAGCCGCTGCGCCGGCGGGTCCAGCGGCTGGCCGACCGGCTGATCTACGGGCATCGGGCCAGCCCGTACGAAGCGCTGGCGCGGCTGTCGGCGCAGTTGGCGGCGCCTGCGGGCGGACTGCTCGACGGGATCTGCCGGACGGTTGCCGACGGGGTGGGCGCGCGGCAGGTGGTGCTCTACACGGGGAACGGGACGAGCTGCAGGTCGGCTCGGCCTGGCCGGCGGAGTTGCCGCGACCGGCCGTGCGGCGCGCGCACGAGCGGCCGGCGGAGGCGGGGAGCGACCCGCCGCCGGTGCGCGGCGCGCCGCCGGCGGGACACCCCGGCCGGCCACCCGTGAACCAACCGCTCGCCAGCGGTCCCGGCCAACCGCCCGTGGCCACCGCATCGCTCCCCAGCCACCGCGGGGAGCGGCCTGTGGACAGCGCACCGCCGGCGAACGGCGTCGGCGAGCCGGCTGTGGACGACGAACCGGAAGCGTCGGGCGGGGGCGCTAGTCTCCGACCCACCCAGTGCCGGGGTGGGGGTGGCGGCGGCGCGCGCGAGGCCGAAACGATCTTGCTCGATGCGCCGGCTCGCGAGGCCTGGGTTGCCGTGCCGATCCTGCACAACGGCGGGTTTCGCGGCGTCATCGCGGTGCGCAAGGCGGCGGGTGAGGCGCTGACCGACGCCGAGACGCGGCTGGTCGGCGACCTCGCCGCGCAGGCGGGGCTCGTGCTGGAGCTCCGGGCGACCGC
>NZ_JBFAZH010000285.1:0-7647 GCF_040681735.1 Actinoplanes sp. NPDC051633
TCGCCGAGGCCACCGGGCTGATCGTCCCGCTCGGCCGGTGGGTGCTCGAGGAGGCGTGCCGCCAGGCGATGGTGTGGGGCGGCGCGCTCAAGATGGCCGTCAACGTCTCGGTACGGCAGTTCGACCGCTGCGACCTGGCGTCCGTGGTGTCGGCCGTGCTCGCCGAGACCGGCATGCCGGCGCAGAACCTGTGCCTGGAGATGACCGAGAGCGTGCTGATGACCGACACCGAGGAGAACCTCGAGCAGCTGGTCCGGCTCAAGGCGCTCGGAATCACGCTGGCCATCGACGACTTCGGCACCGGGTACTCCTCGCTGGCGTACCTGCGCCGGTTCCCGGTGGACATCCTGAAGATCGACCGGTCCTTCGTGGAGCGGCTCGGGCTCGAGAGCGACGACGCCGCGCTCGCCGGGACCATCGTCTCGCTGGGGCAGAGCCTCGGCATGGCCACCGTGGCCGAGGGCGTCGAAGAGTACGGCCAGCTCGCCGCGCTGCGCGCGATGGGCTGCACGTTCGCCCAGGGTTACTACTTCTCCCGCCCGGTGCCGGCCGTCGAAGCGGGCCGCCTCCTCCAGCCATTGGGAATCCGTTGATCACCCATTCCGTCATCGATGTGCCGACGCCATACCTGGTCACCGATCTGGACACGGTGGCCGGCCGGTATGCCGCGTTCCGCCGCGCGCTGCCCGGCGTGCACGTGCACTACGCGATGAAGTGCAACCCGGCGCCGGAGATCCTCGCCACGCTGGCCGCTCGCGGGGCCGGCTTCGAGATCGCGTCGCTGGGCGAGCTCCGGATGCTCCAGCGGGCCGGCGTCGACCCGGCGGACGTGCTCTACAGCAACCCGATCAAGCCGCCGTCCCACATCGCGGCGGCGCACGCGGCCGGGCTGTGGCGGTTCAGCTTCGACTCCCCCAACGAGCTCGCGAAGATCGCCGAGACGGCGCCGGGCTCGGCCGTCTACGTCCGGCTGCGCGTCGACGACGAGGCCAGCGTCTTCCCGCTCTCCCGCAAGTTCGGCGCCGGCCTCGACGACGCCTACGACCTGATGCTGCTCGCCGGCCGGCTGGGGCTGCGGCCGTACGGCATCACGTTCCACGTCGGCTCGCAGTCGGGCAATCCGCAGGCGTGGCGGCGGGCGATCGGCGACGCCGGCCGGCTGATGTCGCGGCTGCGGGCCGAGGGCATCGAGATCGAGATGCTCGACCTGGGCGGCGGCTTCCCCGCACGCTACGTCGCGCCGGTGCCCTCGCTGGACGAGATCGCGGCCGTCATCGAGCCGGCGATCGGCGAGCTGCCGTACCGGCCGGCGCTGATCACGGCCGAGCCGGGCCGCGCGCTGGTCGCGGAGGCCGGCGAGCTGGCCACCGGGGTGATCGGGCGCGAGCAGCGCGGCGACGAGAACTGGCTGTTCGTGGACGTCGGCGCCTACCACGGGATGATGGAGACGCTGCAGGCCGAGTGGTCGTACCCGATCACCACGTCGGTGCCCGAGCAGGCGACCGGCCCGATGCTGCCGTTCACCATCACCGGGCCGACCTGCGATCCCTCCGACACGATGTTCACCGAGGTGTGGCTGCCGGCCACCGTGGACGTCGGCGACACGCTCTACATCGGGTCGGCCGGGGCGTACACGCTCGCTTACGCCTCGGAGTTCAACGGCTTCCCGGCGCCGACGCCCCTCTTCGTCGGCGACCTCGACGGTCACTCCGACGGCGGCTTCGGGAACGCCTTCGCCGGACCCACTCTGACCGGGTCGCCCCTGGGCGGCCTCACCATCGCCGGTGGTCGCTGAGACCGGCCGGCTCGGCGGCAACCATCGGGCGCGACCCGGCGGGATGCGCCGGGCCGGTCGACTGCGCGAGCTGCTCGTCGCGGGCGTCGTCGACTCGTTCGGCATGGCGCTCGGCTGGACGATCCTCGTGCTGCTGGCGACCGCCCGCGGCGGCCTCGGCGAAGCCGCGCTCTACAACGCCGCCATGTTGGCCGGAGTGGTGCTCTCCGCGCCGGTCACCGGCTGGCTGTCCCGGCGCTGGGCCGGCCGCACACTGCTGCGCGGCGCGGCCGGCATCGAGATCGTGCTGCGCGTCGGTGTGCTCGCGGCGCTCATCGCGGGCCTGCCGTCGGTGCTGATCGCCGCCGGCGTGGTGGTGATGCACGTGGCGGCGTGGGCCGGGTTCGCCGGCATGCGGGCCGAGGTCACGGCGGTCGCGCCGGGAGCGCGCGCGATGACCAGGTACGCGCTGTGCATAGCGGCCGTGGAGGCGGCGGGCACGGGTCTGGCCGCCCTGATCCCGGTCGGCCGCGGGGGTCATCCGACGGGCTGGCTCCTGGTCGCGGTCTTCATCCTGTACGCGGGCTCGCTCATCCCCACCATCCTCAGTGCCCGCCGGGCCCGGGTGGTGGTGGCGCAAGCGGACGACATGCCGGCCCTGAGCCTGTCCGGACGACGCCTCGTCGCCGGCCGCCACGCCGGCGGCCGGCGTTCGATCGTCTCGCCCCGGCTGCTCGTGGCCGGGGGCGCGATCATGCTGCTGGCCTCGGGCCCGACCCTGCTGTCGGTGCCGCTGACCACCGAGCTGCACGGCCGGCACTGGGTGGCCGGCGCGGCGATCGCGTTCAGCCTCGGCTGCCTGCTGGCGACCATCGCGGTCGACGCGATCGCGGCCATGCGGTTGCCGGCGGTGCTGCGCTGGTCGCTGTGGGGGCTGGCGATGCTGACCGGCTGGATCTTCGCGCCGGCGCACGCGTACGCGGTGCTGTTCGCGCAGTTCTCGGCGGGCCTGGCGCAGACCGCGTTCGAGGGCGACATGGACGCCCGGGTGGCCGAGGAGGCCCCCCGCCACGGGGTGACGACGGCCCTGGCCTACAGCGCGTCGACCCGTGCCCTCGGCGGCTCGCTGGCGGTCAAGTTCCTGCCGATGTTCGTCACCGCGCAGTCCGTCGACCGCGCGGTGAGCGCGGGCGTGCTGGCGCTCGGCGTGGCCGCGCTGCTGATCTACGCGGCCACGCTCGTCGCCCGCCGGGCCCTCATACCGCCCCTGCGTCAGCAGGAGGACTTGTAGGCCGCCTGGCCGCCCTCGCCGTCGATGTTGTCCTTGTCGATGACTGTGAAGCCGGTCTGCACCTTCGGGGTGACCTGGCCGCCGTCCAGGGCTGCCACCGCCATGTCGACGCCGTACTGGCCGATGATTCCGGGTTGCTGGGCTACCAGGGCCTGGACCGTGCCCTCACGCAACGCCTTGATCTGGTTGGGGCCGGCGTCGAAGCCGACGACCTTCACCGTGCTCTTGCCGGCCTGGCGGGCGCCGGTGGCCGTGCCCTCGGCCGAGAACAGGTTGGCCGCGAAGACGCCGACGATGTCCGGGTCCTTCTGCAGCGCGGAACCGATCAGGCTGGCGGCCGTCGCCGGGTCGTTGTGCGAGTACTGAACGCCCAGGTACTTGAACGCCGAGTCGGCCGCTGCCGCCTCCTTGAACCCCTGCTCCCGCTGGTCGGTGGTGGAGATGCCCGGGTCCACGGACATCGTCATCACCTTGCCGCCGTTCGGGTTCAGCTTCTTGATCCCGTCGAAGGCCGCCTTGCCGCCGCCCACGTTGTCGGACGCGATGGCCGACACCGCGTAGGACGGGTCCTCGGTCGTGGTGTCGACCAGGACCACCTTGATGCCGGCCGCCGCGGCGGCCTCGAGCGGCTGCTGCATGGCCTTCACGTCGGTCGGCGCGATCAGGATCGCGTCCGGCTTCGCGGCCACCACCGAGTCGAGGATCGGCTTCTGCAGCGTCGGATCGAACTTCTGCGCACCCTGCGTCTTCACGGTCACGCCCAGCTTCGCCGCCTCGGCCTCGATGCCGCACTGCATGGTGATGTAGAACTCGTCGCCGGCCACGCCCTGGATGAACTGGATGTTGTAGTTCTTCGACGCCTTCTGCGGCGCGGTCACCGACGTCGCGGGCGGCGCGCTCGGGTCGACGGACGCAGGCGGCGCAGCGGCGCCGCCCGACTCGGTGGGCTTGGAACTGGTGCAGGCGGAGAGCGCGAGGACCAGCGCAACGCCCGCCACGATCGGCTTCTTCACTTTCGCTCCTTAATGGCGCCACGTTGCGCCTTGGCACGCCGGGACTGATCGATGAAGACGGCCGCCACCAGCACGGACCCGACGGCGACGCCCTGCCAGAAGGGCTCCACGCCGACGATCACGAAACCCGCCTGCAGCACGGCCGGGATGAACAGGCCGATGACGGTGCCGAAGATGGATCCTTCGCCGCCGAAGATCGAGGTGCCGCCGATCACCACCGCGGCGATGACGTTGAGGTTGGTCAGCGACTGCCCGGCGATCGTGGTCGTGCCGAACTGCGACAGGGCGAGCACCGCGCCCACGCCGGCCAGCGCGCCGGTGAGCGCGTACACCATGATCAGATGCCGGTCGACGTCGATGCCGACCCGCCTGGCCGCGATCTGGTTCGACCCGATGGCGAAGGTGTAGCGGCCGAACCGCGTGCGGTGCAGGACGATCGCGCCGGCGATCACGACCAGCAGGGCGACGAAGGGCAACCCCGGAATGCCCGCGATCCTGATGTACGTGTTGAAGTCGGTGAGCGCCTCGGGCACCGAGCGGATGTCGATGCCGCCGGTGAGCACCTGGGCCAGCCCGAGCGCCACCGACAACGACCCCAGCGTCACGATCAACGCGGGGATCTTGGCCTTGGCCACCAGGAAGCCGTTGAGCGCGCCCCAGGCGGTCCCGGCGGCCAGCGCCGCGAGGATGCCGATGATCGCGGTGAGCCCGCCCTCGCCGCCGCGGGCCTCCATCACCTTCGCCGCCACCACCGACGAGAAGACGAGCACCGAGCCGACCGACAGGTCGATGCCGGACGTGATGATCACGAAGGTCATGCCGACGCCGAGCACCGCCCAGACGGCGATGTTCTGGGAGATCAGCGAAAAGTTGCCGGCCGACAGGAACTTGCTGCCGGCGGCGGCGGTGAAGAGCAGGACGATCACGACAAGTACGCCGAGGATCCACACGCTCTGCAACTGCCCGAGCCGTCTCACCAGCGTCATCCCAGACCTCCGGTCATCGCGCTGACGAGTTGCTCCACGGTGGTGTCCTTGCCCTCGAACACCGCGACCCGCCGCCCGAGCCGCATCACCTGCACCCGGTCGGCGACCTCCAGCACTTCCGGCATCGAGTGGCTGATCAGCACCACCGCGATGCCCTTGTCGCGCACCCGCTTGACGGTGTCGAGCACGTGCCGGGTCTGCACCACGCCCAGCGCCGCGGTCGGTTCGTCGAGGAAGACGAGCCGGCCGGCCCACGTGATGGCGCGGACGATGGCGATCTGCTGGCGTTGCCCGCCGGACATCTCGCCGACCCGCGCGCCGAAATCGGTGACGGTGCCGCCCAGGTCGCGGAAGCCCTCCTCGGCGCGGGCCCGCATGGCCTTCTCGTCCATGAACCCGAGCCGGCCGAGCGGGCCGCGCCGCGGGATCTCGCGGCCGAGGAACATGTTCTGCACCGGGTTGAGGTGCGGCGCGAGCGCGAGGTCCTGATAGACGACCTCGATGCCCATCGCCGAGGCCTGCGCCGGCGTCTCGATGCGCACCGGCGCACCGTCGAAGAACAACTCGCCGCGGTCCGCGTCCAGGTTGCCCGTCATCGCTTTGACCAGCGTGGACTTCCCCGCTCCGTTGTCGCCGACCAGCGCCACCACCTCGCCGGCGCAGACGTCGAACGCCGCGTCGTCCAGGGCCTGGACGTGCCCGAACGCACGGGACAGCCCGCGCGCCTCAAGGAGTGGGGTCATCCGCGCCTCCGGCCGAGAAAGATCCTCCGGCCACGATGGCGCATCGATACCGATCTGTAAATCACACATCCTGCATGCGGGTCCGGTTCCGGAACCGACCGGCCGAGATCGCCCCCTGCCCGGGCCTACCAGGGGATACATCATGGATAACGGAAACTCGCGGATGAGAAAGCGCTTCCCGGGCCTCTACCAGGCATTGACACACGTGGAACGCCGGTTCAGAGTGACCCTTCAAAGAGCGCTTTCTCGTCACCCCCGTAACCGCTCTGTCACATCCCCCTCTGTCCGTCCCCTTGATTCCCCGCAAGGAGATCCCGTGTTACGAAGTCGTAAGCGGAAGCTCGTGCTCGGTGCCGCCATCAGCGGGCTGCTCGCCGGATACGTCGCCGTCACCGCCACCGGCGCCCTGGCCGCCGAGACGATCGTCTCGCAGGGCAAGCCGGTCACCGCGTCCTCCGTGGAGTGGGCGGGAACCCCCGCCACCGCCGCGGTCGACGGCAACACCGGCACCCGCTGGGCCAGCGCGTTCGCCGCCTCGCAGTGGTTCCAGGTCGACCTGGGCGCCGCCACCCCGGTCAGCCGGATCGCGATCAACTGGGAGGCCGCCTACGCCAAGGCGTTCACCATTCAGTTCTCCACCAACGGATCCAGCTACACCCAGGCGTACGGGACCACGACGGGCGCGGGCGGCCAACAGAGCATCCCGGTCACCGGCACGGCCCGCTACGTGCGGATCAACCTGACCCAGCGCGCCCTGGAGATCTACGGTTACTCGTTCTGGGAGTTCCAGGTCTTCTCCGGCGGCGGCTCGACACCGAGCGACCCGCCGACGACGCCGAGCGAACCGCCACCGACCGGCGGCACGCGGCTGCTCTCGTACAACAAGCCGGCCCAGGCCTCGACCTGGCAGAACGACGTGAACTGCAACCCGTGCGACGCCGCCAAGGCGTTCGACAACGACCCGGCCAGCCGCTGGGCGACGAGCTCGACGAACGGCTGGGTCGACCCCGGCTGGATCTCGGTCGACCTGGGCGCCACCGCGCAGATCAGCCAGGTCGTGCTGCAGTGGGACCCGGCGTTCGGGCGGGCGTACCAGATCCAGGTCTCGCCGGACAACGCCAACTGGACCACGATCTACCAGACCACCACGGGTGACGGCCTCAAGGACGTCATCAACGCCACTGGCACCGGCCGCTACGTGCGGATGTACGGCACCGCGCGGGGCAGCGCCTACGGCTACTCGCTGTGGGAGTTCAAGATCTACGGCACCGGCGGCAACCCGCAGAACCCGCCCGCGCAGCCGGCCGACCCGACCTTCCCGGCGACGCGGCTGGTCTTCCAGGACGAGTTCAACGACCCGGCCGGCGCCAAGCCGAGCACGACGAAGTGGACGTACGACCCGGGCGTGCCGCAGAACGGTGAGATCCAGTACTACACGCCGAACAGCGAGAACGCGCAGATGAACGGCCAGGGCAGCCTGGTCATCGAGGCGCGCCGGCAGGACTACCAGGGCCGGCAGTACACCTCGGGGCGGATGAACACCAGCAACAAGTTCCACGTGCAGTACGGCCGCGTCGAGGCGCGCGTCAAGGTGCCGAAGGGCAACGGCCTGTGGCCCGCGTTCTGGATGATGGGCGCCGACTTCCTGCAGGGGCGGCCGTGGCCGTACAACGGCGAGATCGACATCATGGAGGTCCTCGGCCGCAACACCAACGAGATGTACACGACCCTGCACGCCCCGGCGTATATTTTGTTTTACTTTTTTATATCTACTCAATCTATCAAAAGCTTTAGTTAAATGTTTTAAACTCTGTTCTAAAGTTTCACCGTCAATCGCATT
>NZ_JBFAZH010000286.1:0-7637 GCF_040681735.1 Actinoplanes sp. NPDC051633
CCCTCCCCGGCCCAGAGCCGCTCTTCGGTTCCCCACCGCGCTCGGGCTGGTCGGCGATGACCTGTCCGCTTTCCTGTCCGCTGCTCGCCCAGAAGTCGCCGGTGACGTCGTCGTCGGGCCGGCCGCGACCGCGGCGGCGCCATGGTCGCCGCCGGATGATCTTGTCGGCCGCGACCGCGAGCTTCGCATCCTCGCCGATCTCGTCTCCGGTGACCGGCATCGGCTGGTGACGGTCACCGGCCGGGCGGGTGTGGGCAAGTCGCGGATCGTGGCCGAGTTGGCCGCCTCGCTCGCGCCCCGCACCGACGTCACCGTCCGGATGCTGGATCTGTCCGCGGTCTACGAGCCAGAGCTGGTCGGCGAGCTGATCGCCGCGGCGCTCGGCTGCGGCCCCTCCCGCCTGGCCCCGCGGGAACGGATCGCCGCTCACCTCGGCGACGAACGGGTACTGCTCGTCCTCGACCGGTTCGAGCAGCTCGTCGCCGCCGCGCCCGAGCTTGTCGATCTGCTGCGGCGGTGTCCGGACCTGCGCTTGGTGGTGACGAGCCAGCGCCGCCTGCAGGTGCGCGGCGAACGTGTCGTGGCGCTCGAGCCGCTGACACCCGAAGCCGCGGCGGAGCTCTTCGCCCTCCGCGCGGCGGCCGTCAGCCCGGGGTTCACCGTCGACGACGTCACCGCGCCGGCCGTCGCGGCGATCTGCGGCCGGGTCGAGCACCTCCCGCTGGCGATCGAGCTCGCGGCCGCGAGGATCCGGCTGCTGCACCCGGTCGAGCTGGCCGACCGCCTCGACGACCAGCTCCGGATGATTGCCGGCGGTGCCCGCGACCTGCCGGCCCGGCACCGCTCGCTGCGCACGGCCATCGAGTCGAGTCTCGAGGTCGTCGCGCCCAGGACGCGCGACCTGTTCCGCCGGCTCGGCGCTTTCACCGGCGGCGCCCGGCTCGGCGACATCGAGGCCGTTGCGGTGGTCCTCGACGCGGACCGCGACTGGCTGCTGGCGGCCTTGACCGAGCTGGTCGACATCAACCTCGTCCGGGTCCACGCCGAAAACACCGCCTCCCGGTACACGCTGCCCGAGAGCATGGCCGCTCTCGCCGGCGAGCAGTTGCGCGCAGCCGTCGACGGGCACCGGGTCGCCCGAGCGGTCGCCGCCCATTTCCTGGCGCGGGTGCGTGCGGCCCACGACGGGTCAGGGCCGGCAATGGACGACCGCGACGCCGCCAACATCCGCGCCGGCGTCGGCTGGGCGAGCACCCACGAACCCACCCTCGTCGGACGGGAGACAGCGGCCGCCCTCGCCCGTTTCTATGAGACCACCGGCCGGCTGGTCGAAGGGCAGCAGATCCTGCGCCGGCTTGCAGTCCAAGGTCTCGCCCCCGCTTGGGTCCACGCCGGGCGGCTCGCCGTGATGCGCGGTGACCTGGAAGCGGCCACCGAGCTCGGCACGCAAGGACTGGCCTGCGCGGCCGCGACCGACCACGTCGTCCAGGTGTTCGGGCTGAACCTGCTCGCCCAGGTGGCCGTCGAGCGCGGAGACCCGGCCACCGCCCGGACCCACCTGCGGGCCGCGCTGGTACAGGCGCGCCGGGCCAAGGACATGGCCATGCTGGGTCGAGTCCTGAACAATCTGGCGTCGGTATCGATCGAGCAGGGGCAACCGCGGCCCGCCGAACGGCTGATGCTCGCCGCCCTCGCCGCCAAGCGCCGGTCCGGGGCAGGTCCGATCGAGGTGGGGCGGACCTTGTTCAACCTCTCCGACATCGCGCTGGAGCTGGGCAAGAACGAGACCGCCGTCAAGCGCGGCGGCGAAGCCGTACCCCTTCTCAAGGCCGGCGGCTTCCTGCGACTGGCCGCGCTGGCCGAGTCGACGATCGCAATTGCCCTCTTGCGTCACCACGGCCCGGCCCACGCCATGGCCGCCGCACAACGGGCACTTCAGCTTCTGGGCGGCGACGGTGACGACCGGCGCACCGAGGCCGTGGTGCAGCTGCGGTGCAGCGTCATTGAGCACGCCGCGGGAAACACCGGCGCAGCCCTGCGCCTGCTACACGAGGCCGCACGAAACGCAACCGGCCACACCACCCGAGATCGCGACGAACTCGCCGACGCCCTGCAAACGCACGCTCTTTACCTGGCGCGACGAGTCCCTGCGACCGCCGCCACCATGCTGGGCCTGGGCGACCGGATCCGCCGCCGGCCGATCCCCGCCCCCATCCAGCCGATCCGGCACCAAGCCAGCACCGCCGCCCAGCAGTCGCTGGGCAAGAAGCAATTCGACGAACACCTCCGAGCCGGCGCGGCACTCGACCAGGACGTCCTGCTCCTCCTTCTCGACCAGCTGACTAACCACATATGAGGCACATCGCTGATCGCGCCCAGCCCGACAAGCATCGAGCTGGGCGCGTCGATTCGGCTATGCCTCGAAGCGGGAACGGCGTCGGCGTCCGATCACGTAGCCGGCGCCGCCCAGGAGCAGAAGCGCACCGCCGATGCCGGCCACGGTCCCGGTGTCGGCACCGGTAATGGGCAGCCCGCCGCCGTCGTCACCGGAAGTGCCGACGCCGACGGTGGAGGTGGGAGTTGGTGCAGCGGTCGTCGTGGCGCTGGGCGTGACGGTCGGTGTCTGGGTGGGCTGGGACGCGCAGTCGAGCGCACGGGCGGCGTACAGGCCATCGTTCAGGTAAGCCAGGTAGGCATCGATGGCCCCCTCGCCGAGCACCTTTTGCGCGGCCGCCGTCACGTTGGCGCCGGCGTCTGTCAAGGTACGGCCCACTGAGATCCGCAGATCCGTTGTCCAGGCGTTCAGCATGCCCGCCTTGAGGAACGCCCGCAGGTCATCCGCGGTGCCGTCCAGCCGCTCCTGCACTGCGCGAGGCAAGACGGGCAGGGACTCGGTCTTTGCCTCGGCCAGGATCTGGTTGGCGAGCACCCGCACCTCTACATCGGTGGCGGTGTCCAGATCGATGGTGATGAGCTCGCGGATGTCCTTGTACACCTTGCGCTCGACCGTTTGGCAGGCCTCGCTGAGGCCCGGCTGGTCGGCTTGAGCCATCGCCGGTGCCGCCGGAATCAGAAAAGCCAGCGCCACCAGGACGCCCGCCGACATCTTCCACCGCATCTTGATCTTCCTCCCCGTTGCGCGCAAAACGTGGGGAGCTTACCGTCAGCGGCCATAGAAGCAAGAAGGGGATCGATGTCGTCGAGGGCGTCCGGCGCTGCCGACCAGAGGAGACTCGAGCCCGAGGACCGCCCGAGGCAGCTTGCCAACGCACGGGCACGCCTGATATCCACCGGATCGCGTCCTCCACCGAACCTGATGATCTCAGGGTTGATGACAGGGTCGTTCCCTGATGAATGTCGGGTCGGGCCCACCGCACCATGGATCCATGAACGACAACCAGAGCCAGCCCACGATCGACATGGACGCCGTACGGAAGACCATGGCCCGCGGCGTCGACGCCGTGCACGGCACGATGGCCCGGCAGGGCCTGACGCGGACCACCGACGGGCGCGTCGTCGCCGGTGTCTTCTCCGGCATCGGGCGCCGATTCGGGCTCGACCCCTGGACCTCGCGGCTGGCCATTTCTGCGACGCTGCTCGTCATCCCGGGCAGCCAGCTGCTGCTCGCCTATCCCCTGCTCTGGGCGATGATGCCCGCGGAGGAGCGCGCAGCCAAGTCCACCGTCCCCACGCCCGCAGGTCCTGCGGCGACCCAGCGGCAGGCCGGTTAGGCGCCGGTCAAGCTGTAGGACCTTCGGCTGCTGTGGGTCGGCGCGTATTCTCGCTGGCCGTGACCCGTAGGGCGCCGTACTTCCGTACTGTCCGGCCGCTGTTCGTCGACCTGGCGCCCGGCCGCGGTGAGGTACGGGCCCGCAACCGGCGTGCGGTGCACAACCACCTCGGTACCTTCCACGCAATCGCCTGCTGCAATCTGGCCGAACTCGCCGCCTCGATGAAGCGATCATCATGAAGTCTCCGGGTCGGTTCGATCGCGGCCGCCGCGGCCACAAGAACGCCGCCCTGGTTGCCGAGCCGAGGTCCAGGCGGAGAATCCGTTGTCGGCCTCGGCCTTGATGATGGCCGCGGTGACCCGTGGCTGTTGCTCCGAGTCAACGAGGAATCGCAGCAACGCCACGGTGGACCACGCCGCCGCACGCCTACAGCCGAGACCCAGCACGGAAACACCTTTCCTCGACAGACCCGCTGGGGCCGCGGTCTGTTCCGGCAGGAATGAATCAAGAGCGAAGCCGGGTTCCGACCAGCGCACCAGGAAAAGGGCCAGATCGACGGGCCGGGAAAGTGGGCACGATCGTGACAGCGGTTCAGCTGGAGCGGTCATAGTTTCGCGGCCATGCGACCTTTACCTCTCCTCGTCGTGGCGACCGTGCTCGCGACGATCGGCGCGGCAAGCCCCGTTCACGCGGCGCCCGTCGAGCCCGACACCATCCACACCTGGCGTGGCGATCAGCCGAACGAGCGGTTCGGCTGGGCGGTCAGCCAGCTCAGCGACATTGACCATGACGGCGTGCAAGAGGCGATCATCGGCGCCGCGCGGCACACCGACGACCAGGGCCGGCTCACCGGCCACACCGACGTGCGTTCCGGCCGCACCGGCAGGCTGCTCCACCGCTTCACCGGCGCGCCGGACGATGTGCACGGGTATGCGATGGCCGACGCGGGCGACGTCAACCGCGACGGCGTACCCGACATCGTCGTCGGCGCCACCGGCGAGGCTCGGCTGGCCTGCTTCGACACCACCAGAACGGGCCGGATCTACGTCTACTCCGGGCGAACCGGCCGCGAGCTACTGAAGGTCAACGGCGAGACGGGCGGCGACCAATTCGGCGCCGCCGTCGGCGCGGCCGGCGACGTGGACCGGGACGGCCGAGCCGATCTGCTCGTCGGCGCACCCTGCCACGACGGGCCGGCCGGAGCGGACGCCGGCAAGGCGTACATCCTCTCGGGCCGCACCGGCAAGGTCCTGCGCACCCACAACGGTGCGGAGGCCGGCGACGCGCTGGGCTGGGGCGCCGCCGGGCTCGGCGACGTCACCGGCGACCACCGCGCCGACTACATCGTCAGCGCGAAGGATGCCGGCCCGGGCGACCGCGGCCAGGCCTACGTGTACGACGGCCGGCTCGGCACCACCCGGCACACCCTGGCAGGGGACGAGAAGTCGTTCGATTTCGGCTGGTTCTTCGTCGCCGCCGCCGGCCGGGTCGACGGAGACCGCGTCCCGGACATCTACGTGGGTGACTTCTGCGGCGAAGACGCCACCGACCAGTGCGCCCTCCCGGCTGGGCAGGCCTATGTGTTCTCCGGCCGCACCGGCCAGCGGCTGCACCTGTTCCGCGGCGAGCAACCCAACGACGGCGCCGGACCGGGCCGGTCGGCGGGGGACGTGAACCACGACGGCCGCGACGACATCGCCGTCGGGTTCTACTCCAGCAGCGCCGGTGCATCCCAAGCCGGGCGACTGGTCGTCTACTCCGGGCGCACCGGCCGGATCCTGCGCGACCTGCGCAGCTCGGTCACGAACGAACTGCTCGGCTACGACGCCGTCGGCATCGGCGACGTCAACCGCGACGGTCGGGTCGACCTGCTGGTCTCGGCCGCGGGCGGCGACACCGTCTACGTGATCGGCACCTGAGCTCCGCGCGCCTGCGAAGGCGTGCAACCGAAGGCCGCCCGAAACGCCAGCGTGTAGTGGCTGTGGCTGCTGAACCCGTGCTCCGCGGCGATCCGGGACAGGTCCGCGCCGGTCCGCAGCACCCGGGGCAGCGACTGCCGCAGGCACAACAGCCGCCGATAGCGGGCGATCGGGTAGCCGGTGTGCCGGTGGAACGTGCGGGCGAGGAAGTACGGCGAGTAGTGCACCGCCGCGCCGAGCTCAGCCAGGGTCCAGACCCGCGTCGGGGCACCTGCCAGCAGGTCCTTCACCGCGTCGACCGTGGCCGCCGCACCACGGTCGGCGCGGTCGGCGCGGCGCCGAGTGGGCAGTCGCCGCGCGGCGTGGCCGAGCACCGCAAGCACCGCCTCGTCGGCGGCCAGCAGGTCGGGATCGGGCCGGCGCAGCGCCGCCAGGGCGCGGTGCACCCGCAGGTACGGCTGCGTCGCGCACGGCGCGTGCCGTACCCCGGTGCCGGTGTTCAGGCCCAGCTCGTCGGCCAGCTCATCGCCGACCGCGACAAACGTGCACCGGTCGCCCTCCGCGCTGACCAGCCCGCGGCGGTACATCGTGTCCCGGTCGTACACGACCACCTCGTTGACCGTGCGCACCTCGTCGGGCGCGGTGCCGGCGCCGATCCGCACCGCCGTGGAGGGCAGCACCACGTGCGTGCGCTCACCGATCCAGTTGGGCTCGCGCCAGCGCGCCGCGTCGGGCGGGCAGTTGAAGCCGCCCAATACGTAGCCGGATCCGGCCAGCAAGTGCCGCTCATACGGGCCGATCCGGCTGTCCAGCAGGTGCGGCATGTGCCGACCGTAGCGGCACGGGGTCGCGGCCGGGTCACGCGTCGGCGACGGCCGGGCATCCCGATTCCCGCCAAGAGGCCGGGCGCGGTCCCTTCACGGTGCCGTCGCTCGTCCTAAGCCATCCCGGCTGACGAGCTGCCGCCTGCTTTCCGCTCGCTATTGGCTTCGAGGGCTGAAACTTCACTCCGGGTAAGGCCACTTCGGTCGTGGCCTCACGTGGACTCTGCCGGCACCGGGCGTGAAGACGAAACGGGACTCGCGCGTAGATCTGGGTGAAAGATGACCCCGACGACAGGAGCGCGATTCATGCAACGGCCGGCCGTGGCCGACGCGTCCGCCGAGACGGACGCCTCGGCCATCAGCGCGTCACTGGCGGATCCGGATCGATTCACCGCCATCTACGACCGGTACGCCGCCATGCTGTACCGCTACGCGTATCAGCGGATGGGTCCCGAGTTCGCCGACGACGTGGTGGCCGAGACATTCCTGGCGGCCTTCCGGGGGCGTGCGTCCTACGACCTCGACCGTCCCGATGCCCGGCCGTGGCTGTTCGGCATCCTCACCCGCGAGATCGCCACCCACCACCGCCGGGAACGGGCGCGCTACCGAGCTCTGGCCGGCGCGACGCACCACACCGGGCACGACGACAGCCCGGCCGAGACAGTGGCGGCCCGGGTGGCGGCCGGCGCGGCTCGGGGCGCGCTGGCCGCGGCCCTGGCCGATCTGAGCGCCGATGATCGCGACGTGCTGCTGCTGGTGGCGTGGGGGCAGCTCAGCTACGACGAGGTGGCCGGCGCCCTGGGCATCCCGTCGGGGACCGTGGGATCCCGACTCAACCGGGCGCGGCGGAAGGTACGCAAGGCACTCGGAACATTCGACCCGACCAAGGAGGACCAATGACGTCAGATCTGTCCCTTCTCGAGGAACTCGGTGCGGATCTCGCCCCGGCCGATGACCAGCCACCGGCCGAGGTGCGCCACCGGGTGATGAACGGAATGCGGCAACCGGCCCGCCGCCCCCGCCTGCTGCCCCGGCTGACCGTTGTGCGCCTCGCGTGGCGGCTGGGCGTGCCGGCCGTCGCTGCCGCGGCCGTCGGCGCCGCGCTGATCTCCGCGCAGATCCCCGGCGACTCGGGCCGGCCCGCACCGCCCGGCCAGGGCCGC
>NZ_JBFAZH010000287.1:0-7631 GCF_040681735.1 Actinoplanes sp. NPDC051633
CCATCCGCTGCCCGCCGAGGATCGCCGCCGGCGCGATCCAGACCCGCCCGCCCCACACCCCCCCGGCGGCCAGGAAGCCGCCGCCGACCAGCCGCGCCGCGGGCGCCGGGCCGGCCTGCCGCGCCACGACCGCGCCCACACTGGTCAGCGCCTGGGCGGCACTCCAGCCGAGCAGCAGGATCACGGCCGGGACCAGCGGGTGCAGCGGGTGCAGCGCCGGCGCGGCGGCCACCGCGACCGACAGCGGTCCAAGGTAGAGGGCGCAGCGCAGCAGCGCGGCGAGCAGGTACGGGCGCTTGGCGGGGGCACGCCGGAGGCCCTTCTGGGCGCGGCGCGTCTCCAGGTGATCGAGGACGGAGACACCGACACCGTGCAGCGACATGCCGTACCGCCGGCGCGCCTCCTCGTCGTCGTTCACCCCGTGCTGGCCGATCTCGGCGACCACGTCGGCGGCGTCCACCACGTCGTCGCCGAGCCGGTCGGCGAGCTCGGCGACCGACTCGGCGGGGCGCCGCGGCAGGACCAGCGGCGTGCTCGGCGGCGCGCCCAGCGGCACGACCGGCGGCAGCGCGGTGACGTGATCGTCCGGCTCGTCGTCGTCGGCGTCCGGCTTCATCGAGCCGTAGACCACGTCGTCGAAGTGGGCGGCCTCCTCGACGGCCGCCCGCTCGGCCTCCAGCTCCGCGAGGTGCTCGGCGAGCAGGCTGCCCAGGGACCGCCGCGGCTCGGCGTCGGGCTCCGGGTCGAAGGACTGTGGCGGCGAAATCGTCATGTGTCCTCCCGGACCAGCCAGCGCATGGTCGCCGGCACCTCGGTGCGTGGCGCGGGCACCGAGAGCGCCAGCTCGTAGTTCGGCGCCGGCGGTGGCGTTGCCAGATCGGTGTAGAGCGCCCGGTAGACCCGCACCACCCGGTCGCTGGTGAAGTGGGTCATCGCGCGGCGCCGGGCCGCCTCGCCCAGGGCGCGCCGCTTCGCCGGCGCCCGCAGCAGCTCGACGCACGCCTTCGCGAAGGTCCCCGGGTCGTCGGCGGGCACCAGCACCCCGGTGTCGCCGAGCGTCTCGGCCGCCGGCCCGACGTCGACCCCGACCACCGCACGGCCCGACATCATGGCCTCGACCAGGCGGTAGGGCGGGTCGGCCGGCCCGGGCAGGTGCACCACGACGTGACCGGCCGCGTACCGGTCGCGCGGGTCGGCCGGCAGCGGGTGCAGGCGGACGGCACGGCCCAGCCCGGACCGTTCAATCTGCTCGGCGCAGTGGTCCTCGTGCGTCGCGGTTACCCCGACCAGGTGCAGCACCGTGCCGGGGACCTGCGCGACCACGTTGCCGAACGCCTCCAGCAGCGGCGTCAGCCCGCTGTCCGGCCCGCCGCTGCCGGCCCAGACGAGCGCGGGGTCGGCGACGACCGGTTCGGCCGCGGTGCCGAAGTCGGAGGGATCAACCCCGGCCGGGACGGAGACCAGGCGCGATGGTCGCGCTCCGTGCCGCAGAGCCCAACCATGGTGGTACGCGCTGAGCGGCGCGATCAGCTCGGCTTCGGCGTACCCGGTGCGAGCCACCGCCCGCCGGAACCGGCGCAGCACCGTGCGTACCGCCGGTGACAGCCTCTCCTCCGCGGGCCGCAACCGGGCCACCGGAGCCCGCGCCTCGGTCAGCAGCAGCGGCGTTCCGCTGCGCCACCGACCGGCCAGCGCCGCCAGCAGCGGGGTCGTGCCACCCACGCAGTGCACCAGATCGGCCGGCGGCGCCTGCACGGACAGCGCCCGGATCGCGTGCTGCAGCAGGGTGGCGGCGGTGCGGGCGTCGCGCATGCTGAGCCGCGGCAGGGGCAGGCGGTCGTTCGCGGTGAGCTGGCGGCCGGCCCGCCAGGCGTCCATCAGCACATCGGTGAGCGGCACTCCGGCCGGCGGATCGCAGACCAGGGCGAGCCGGTTGAGCCCTTCGGCGAACATCCGGTCGGCGTGGTCCTGTTCGCCGAGCAGTCCGCGGCAGAGCAGGACCGCCGCCGAGGTGGCGTCGTCGGAGGCGGCGGACCGGCGGCGTTCGTCCCGGGCCGGAGCCACCGCGCGGACGGATGCGATGTTGGCCGGCAGCGGGTACGCGGGCACGCCCGGTGACTCCCGGTCGACGACGGTCAGGAGGTCGAACGTGACCTCGGGGAGCCCTTCGACGACGGTCCGGCACCAGCCACCGAGCGCGTCGCGCCGGTACGGATACCCACCACCCGTGAGCAGACAGATGCGCATGCGCGGCTCAGACCGGATGCGTCGAGGAGGACGGCGATATCACGCAGGAGGCAACGACACAGCGCCGAAAAGTAACGGGACCCTGTCGTCTAGGCGACAGATTCTTGCCCCATTTGCACGAAATGGCGTCCGATACGCGATGAATGTCGCTTTTAGCGGCGCCGGGTACCCCGCCACTGGCACCCGGCGCCGGGCCGTCCGGCACCAGTAGCCCGGGGAGGAGCCTGCGGGGCGGACGTGACGCCGGAGACGCTAGGCGTAACCGCGAGGCGGCAGCCAGATGGATAAGGAAACTTTAATCTCGGCCAAAGGCGCAGGGGGTGGCGTGATTCACTGACAGGACGACGGGCCGCCGGTACGCACGGCTTGACGCAGCGTGCGTCTCGGCGGACTATGGAGGAGTCGCCAGTCGCGCATACTCGTGTCCCGGTCACCCCTGGACTCGAGCGATCAGCACCTAATAGCACGTTTCCAGGTGCAGGACTCTGCGCTCACGCGTGCCCGTGAGCGTGTGCGGTCCATCCCTAGGTTAGGGGATCGATGTCGCGCGTCGGCACGGCCGTTTCCGGCATCACTTTAAGAAGAGACAAGCACGTCTCACTAGGAGTTCATGATGGCGAAGGCCCTCTACGGCCACGTAGGTGCGGCGCCCGACCGGCGCCTGCTCGACGAGGTCACCCGACTGCGTGCCAGGGTGCAGGCTCTGGAGTTCGAGGTCACCCGCCTCCGGGCGGAAAATGATCGTCTCGCGGCGGCCGCCGCGGAGGCAGACGATTTCGCGCGGCTGACCGAGCCCGCACTGACCTGACAGACCACAGCCTGACGGATCACCGGGCGTCGTTCCGGCGCCCACCATCCCCTCTGCACCCCATACGCAAAACAGTGAGCGCGCCTCCACCGGCAGTGGCGGCGCGCATCTTTTTGCTCTCGTTTCTTCCCCGCATGGTGCACGGACCAGGGCATGTAGCGCGGCGTAGCCGGAGGTCCGGGCCCCGGGCAGGTAGCCTGCAACGCGTCAGGAGACCCACCGACCCCCGGAGATCCGTGCACCTCAAGAGCCTCACGGTGAAGGGATTCAAGTCCTTCGCCTCCGCTACGACGCTGCGGCTGGAGCCGGGCATCACCTGCGTGGTGGGACCCAACGGCTCCGGCAAGTCCAACGTCGTCGACGCCATCGCCTGGGTGCTCGGCGAGCAGGGCGCCAAGGCCCTGCGAGGCGGCAAGATGGAGGACGTCATCTTCGCCGGCACCGCCGGTCGCGCGCCGCTCGGCCGCGCCGAGGTGACGCTCACCATCGACAACGGCGACGGCGCCCTGCCGATCGACTACACCGAGGTGTCGATCACCCGGCGGATGTTCCGGTCGGGCGAGAGCGAGTACGAGATCAACGGCAGCTCCTGCCGCCTGCTGGACATTCAGGAGCTGCTCAGCGACTCCGGCATTGGGCGCGAGATGCACATCATCGTCGGCCAGGGCCGGCTCGACGCGATGCTGCACGCCAAGCCCGAGGACCGCCGCGCGTTCATCGAGGAGGCGGCCGGCGTACTTAAGCACCGCAAGCGCAAGGAAAAAGCGATCCGCAAGCTCGACGCGATGCAGGTGAACCTCAACCGGCTCACCGACCTCACCGCCGAGCTGCGCCGCCAGCTCAAGCCGCTGGGCAAGCAGGCCGAGGTGGCCCGGCGCGCGGCCGGCATCCAGGCCGACCTGCGCGACGCCCGGCTGCGGCTGCTCGCCGACGACCTGCACACGCTGCGCACCACGCTGGACAAGGAGATCGCCGACGAGTCGGCGATGCGGGACCGCCGCCAGCAGGTCGAGGACGAGAACCGCGAGGTGCAGCGCTGGCTGGCCGATCTGGAGTCGGCGCACGCCGAGGACGCGCCGCTGCTGCAGGCCGCGCAGGACACCTGGTACAAGCTGTCCGCCCTGCAGGAACGCTTCCGGTCCACCGAGCAGCTGGCCGGTGAGCGGCTGCGGCACCTCTCCGCGGCACCCGAGGACGAGCGTTCCGGCCGTGACCCCGAGCAGCTGATCGCCGAGGCCGAGCGGGTGCGCGAGCAGGAGGAGGAGCTGCGCGAGGCGCTCACCGAGGACCAGATGCGGCTGGCCGAGGCGGTGGAGCACCGGCAGGAGCTCGAGCGCCAGCTGGCGGCGGCGGAGGGTGCGCTGCGTACGGCCGCGAAGGCCATCGCCGACCGGCGTGAGGGCCTGGCCAAACTGACCGGTCAGGTCAACGCCGCGCGGGCCCGCACCGGGAGCGCCGACGAGGAGATCGAGCGCCTCGCCTCCGCGCACACCGACGCCATGCAGCGCGCCGAGGCCGCCCAGGCCGCGGTCGACGAGGTGTCCGCGGAGTCCACCGAGGCCGACCGCGACAACGCCGACCTGGACGCGCGGCACGACGAGGCGGTGGCCGCGCACGACCGGGCCGCCGCGGTGGTCAAGGAGCTGTCCGACGCCGAGCGCGCGGCGGAGAAGGACGCCGCGAGCTGGAAGGCCCGCGAGGAGGCGCTCGCCCTCGGCCTGCGTCGCAAGGACGGCGCCGGCGCGCTGCTCGGCAAGGCCGACCAGGTGCCCGGCCTGCTCGGCAGCCTGGCTTCGATGCTGACCGTCCGGCCCGGACACGAGGCGGCGCTGGCGGCCGCGCTGGGCAGCCTGGCCGACGCGGTCGCGCTGGCCGGTGTGGACGAGGCCGTCGAGGCGATGCGTACGCTGAAGATCGCCGACGCCGGCCGCGCCGCGCTCGTGGTCGGCGGCCCCGCGCATCCGGGCATGCAGGGCTCACTCGACTCGCTGCGGCCTCCGCTGCCGGACGGCGCGGTCTGGGCGCCCGACGTGATCGACTGCCCCGAGGCCATCCGCCCCGCCCTCAACCGCACGCTGCGCGACGTCGTGCTGGTACCGGACCTGGCCGCGGCCACCGCCCTGGTCGCGGGCAACGCCGAGCTGCGCGCGGTGACGCCGGACGGCGACGTGCTGGGCGCCTACTCGGCGGCCGGCGGCTCCGGCAAGGCCACCAGCTACATCGAGGTGCAGGCCGCGGTCGACGAGGCGCGCGCCAACCGGGAGGTCGCCGAGCAGAGCATCGGCGAGCTGAAGGACCGGCTGGCCCAGGCGCGGGCCGAGGTGGCCGAGCTCAAGGAACGCGTGAACGTGGCGGCCGCCGCCAAGCGCGCCGCCGAGGGTGAGCGCAACGCGGCCGCCCGCCGGCTCGCGGAGCTGGGCGCGGCGGCCCGGTCGGCGAAGGCGGAGACCGAGCGGCTCGGTGCGTCCCTGCAGCGGGCGCAGGCCAACCGCGATCGTGACCTGGCCGGGCTGCAGGAGCTCGAGGAGCGCCTGCAGGCGGCCGAGGACACGCCGATCGACGAGGAACCGTCCACCGAGGAACGCGACACGCTGGCCGGCATGGTCCCGCAGGCACGCCAGAACGAGATGGAGGTGCGGCTCGCCGTTCGTACCGCCGAGGAGCGGGTCTCGTCCATCGCCGGCCGCGCCGACTCCCTGATGCGCCAGGCCAACGCGGAGCGGCAGGCCCGTGAGCGGGCCGCGGCCCGCCGGGCCGCACGGGCGCGGGGCGCGGAGATCGCCAAGGCGGTCGCCATCGGCGCCGCCGCCGCGATGCGCCGGGTGGCGGTGTCGCTGGAGACCGCGGTCGAGGTACGCGACGAGCTGGCCCGGGCACGCACCGCCCGCGAGGCGGAGTTGCAGGAGGTACGGGCCACCGCCAAGCGCCTGGTGTCCGAGCTGGAGCGGCTCACCAACGAGGTGCACCGCGACGAGGTGGCCCGGGCCGAGCAGCGCATGCGCATCGAGCAGCTCGAGGCGAAGGCCGCCGAGGACTTCTCGCTCGACGTGGACACGCTGGTCAGCGAGTACGGCCCCGACCAGTGGGTGCCGCCGACCCAGGCCGAGGTGAACGCAGCTTCCTCCGCCGGCGAACCTGTTCCCGAGCCGGTGCCCTACCACCGGCCGACGCAGGAGAAACGCGCCAACAAGGCAGAACGCGAGCTGGCCCTGCTCGGCAAGGTCAACCCGCTGGCGCTCGAGGAGTTCGCCGCGCTTGAGGAGCGCTTCAAGTTCCTCTCCGACCAGCTCGAGGACCTCAAGGCCACCCGCAAGGACCTGCTCACCGTGGTCAAGGACGTGGACGACCGGATCCTCGAGGTGTTCACCACCGCGTTCGAGGACACCGCCCGCGAGTTCCAGACCGTCTTCCAGGTGCTCTTCCCGGGCGGTGAGGGCCGGCTGGTGCTGACCGACCCGGAGGACATGCTGACCACCGGTGTCGAGGTCGAGGCCCGGCCGCCGGGCAAGAAGATCAAGCGGCTGTCGCTGCTCTCCGGCGGTGAACGCTCGCTGACCGCCGTGGCCATGCTGTGCGCGATCTTCCGGGCCCGCCCTTCGCCCTTCTACATCATGGACGAGGTCGAGGCCGCCCTGGACGACGTCAACCTGGGCCGCCTGATTACGCTCTTCGAGCAGTTGCGGGAGAAGAGCCAGCTGCTGATCATCACGCACCAGAAGCGCACGATGGAGGTCGCCGACGCCCTCTACGGCGTCACGATGCGCGCCGGTGTGACCCAGGTGATCAGCCAGCGGCTCAGCAAGGACGTGGAGGACTAGAGATCGTGCAGCGACAGCCGGCCAGGGCCCTGCTCATCGACCTGGACGGCGTGCTGCGCCTCTGGGACCCCGCGGTGGCGGTGGACGTCGAATCCAAGTACGGCCTGTCCGCGGGCGTCCTGCTGTCCACGGCGATGTCCTGGGAGCTGTACCGGCCCGCGGTCTCGGGTGAGATGACCGACCAGGAGTGGATGGCCCAGGTGGCATCGCGCCTGCCGCTGCCGGCGGACGAGGCCGCCGCGGCGGTGGCGCAGTGGCAGACCCATCGCGGGTATGTGGACGACGAGGTGCTCGCCTTCGTCCGCGACGTCCGCGCCGCCGGCCTGCCGGTGGGCCTGGCAACCAACGCCACCGACCGGCTCCGCGGCGACCTGGCGTCACTCGGCCTGGACGGCGACTTCGACGTGGTCCTGAGCTCCTGGGAGCTGAAGATCCACAAGCCGGCGCCGGAGTTCTTCGCGCTGGCGTGCGAGGCGCTCGGCCTGGAGTCGCACTGGGTGATGTACGTCGACGACGACGACCGAGCGATCCGCGGCGCCCGGGCGGCGGGCCTCCCGGCGCTGCGCTGGACCCCCCGCCGAGACTTCGCCTACTTACGCCCAGCCCTCGGCCTCCCCTGACGGAAACCCGCGCTCAACCAACCTGGCAGCCACGGCGTGGGGGGGGCGCCGGGCCCCCCCCCGCCCCCATATTTTGCCCACCCCCCCCAGGGGGGGGGCGGGCTGCGGGGGGGGGGGGCGCCTCGAGGGGGTTTTAGT
>NZ_JBFAZH010000288.1:0-7618 GCF_040681735.1 Actinoplanes sp. NPDC051633
GGTCATGCTGGCCGGCACCCCGGCGGCAGTGCCCTGGCATGCCGCGTTCATGACGGGTACGGCCGTCCTCACCCTCCTGCTCCTCGCAGCGGCTGCCTCGTTCCAGCTTCCGTCGCGCCGCCGCGATCCCCGCCCGGCAGCGGCCACAGAACCCGCGGGCAACGCCATGGCCGCGGACGGCGCCATTGCGGCGGGCGGGGAGGTCGCACCGGTTGGGTCCTGGCGGTCGCTACAGCGGCGCGACGCCCCGCGGTGGGCGGTGGTGCTGGCCGCGGCGGTCGCGCTGGCCTTCGCGGCCACCGCCGGCATCCTCGGGGTCCGCGCCGCCCCCGCGCCGCCCCCGCCGGTCGCTCCGGTCGCCGGGCCGTCACCCGCCGTGGCGGGCGAGCACGAGGTCATCTACACGGTCAGCGCCCCGAGCACCGTGACCTGGATGCAGATCGTCTACGTCGACGCCCAGGGACGGGACCAGCGCACCACGACCGTGCCCAGCGGCCTGCCCTGGGTGCAGCCGATCCGCACCGGCCCGCGAGCCGGCCTGGTCTACCTCGCGGTGTCGATTGCCAGCAAGTCTCCGAACACCAAGATCCAATGCGCCATTCACGTGGACGGGCGCAGAGCCATCGCCTCGGAGGGCCCGTCCTGCAACGCGCACGTGCGACTACCTTGACCGATCGGCACGGGGAGTAGATATGCGAATGCGACGTACGTTGACGGCTGTGGCCGCAGCCGTCCTGCTGATGGCCGCCGGCTGTTCCGGCGGCGACGAGGGTTCCGGCGGCGGCTCGGCCAAGCCACCGGCCGGCGGCTGGCCGCAGCCGGAGAACGGGCAGATCACGGCGAAGATGTGTGGCCTGCTGACGGAGGCCGACTATGCGGAGTTCGGCCACAAGCTGCTGCTCGACCTGGAAGCATCGACCGCTTCGAAGGCGACCAGCAACGGCATCTACTGCAGCGCCCCGCCGGCCGACCAGCTCACTTTGTCCCTGCAGCCCACCGCGGAGGCGGCTGAGATTTACTACCAGGGCGTGCTGGCCAGCCGCAAGTTTCAGGTGGTCTCCGACAAGCGGGACACCATCCTGGTCGAGAACCTGGTCACCGGGGCCGACAGCAGCTGGCTCGACTACTGGGTGGACAGTGGCGAGGACGACGCGACCAAGGATTACGAGCTCGTGGTCCGGCGCGGGTCCCTGATGCTGTCGCTGGTGCTCAGCGGCGTCGACGAGGCCAAGGAGAAGGACCCCAAGGGTACGCTCGTCGCCCTCGCCGATCGCGTCCTGCAGCGCGTCGGTGAGCTCGGCAAGACCGACACCGGGGTGACCCGGATGTTGCACCTGGAGGTCAACGGCAAGGGCAAGGCCCGCCAGATCCAATACTCGGTGCCCGACCGGCCGGTGAAGACGCTGGAGAACGTCAAGCTGCCGTGGAAGGCCGATCTGCCACTCGCCGACCACGGCGACAACCTGCAGAACCTGTCCCTGAACGCCCACACACCGATTTCGCGGGGTCTGCCGGTGCAGATCGCCTGCCGCATCCAAGTCGACGACAAGATCGTCAGCGAGGAGGGCGACTTCGGTTTCGCCGGCTGCCTGAGCCACGTGCCGAAGCCCTGACGCGAAGCGGGCTCGTCCACCGCCGAGACGTCCTCATGCCCTGGCATGTCGGCGGAGGCGCTCCTAAGATCCTCGGTCAGGCCTGCGGGATGCCCGGGCGTCGGTCCGCCCGGTCCGATCGCCACCACCCTCTGAGGAGGACACGATGTCGTCGATCCAGTTGGGCGTGCACCTTCCGGTGGCGGGGCGCAACGCCTCACCCGAGGTCATCGCGCAGGTCGCGGAGGAGGCCGAACGGATCGGGCTGGACTCGGTGTGGGCCTGGGAGCGGCTGATGCGGCCGACCGTGCCGATCGCCATGGGCGGACCGGGCGGACCGGTGATGGACGCGCCCGAGGCCTTCGGGACGGTGTACGACCCGATCGAGACGCTCGCCTACGTCGCGGCCCGTACCCGCCGCATCTCCTTGGGCACCAGCGTGCTCGACGCGCTGTTCCAGAGCCCGATCATCCTCGCTCGCCGGCTGGCCACGCTGGACCGTCTCAGCGATGGCCGGCTCGTGGTCGGCATCGGCCAGGGCTGGATGGCGCAGGAGTTCGAGGCGGCCGGCGTCCCGATGAGGCGGCGCGGTGCGGGCTTCGAGGAGCACCTCGAGGCCATGCGGGCGGTCTGGGGTCCCGATCCGGTGCGATTCGACGGCCGTTTCTATCGCATCCCCGAGGCCGACATCGGTCCGAAACCGGTTCGCGCCGCCGGCCCACGCCTGCTGGTGGGCGCTGCCTCGCCGGTGGCGGTTGAGCGCGCCGGACGCCTCGGCGCCGGGCTCGTCCTGGTGATCTTCGACTGGGAGACGGTTCGCGCGTGCGTCGAGACCTTCCGGGCCGCGGCCGGCGCCGCCGGTCACGATCCCGGCACGCTGCCGGTCATGCTCCAGGTGAACGGCAACGTCACGGACGAGCCGCTGGACGACCGGGGACCGCTGCTCGGGTCGCCCGAACAGGTCGCTGCCGACCTCGACGAGGCCGCGCGGCTGGGTGTCGAGCACGTCTACTGGAACACCGACGACGAACCGCTGCACCAGCTGCCGCTGCTGGGCCGGCTGCGCCGCGGATGATCGGCCGGCCGGTCGATCATCCGCGGGTCGTCACATCTGCGCCAGTGTGCCCTCGTACATCTTGTCGATCTCGCCGGCGAAGTTCGCCTCCGTGCTGCGCCGCTTGATCTTGAGCGACGGCGTCAGCTCGCCGTCCTCGATGCTGAGTTCGCGGGGAAGGATGGCGAAGCTCTTGATCGTCTCCCAGCGGTTGAGTTTGGCGTTGAGCTGGTCGACATAGCCGCCGACCAGGGCACGCGCCTGCTCCGAGGCGACGATCTCGGCGTACGGCCTGCCCTCGAGCGGCCCGCCGGCCGCCCACCCGGCGACGGCGTCCGGGTCGAGCGAGATGAGCATCGTGCAGTAGTTGCGGGACTGGCCGATGACCACGGCCTGCGAGGTGTACGGGCACAGCGACTTGAACACGCCCTCGATGTAGGAGGGAGCGATGTACTTGCCGCCGGAGGTCTTGACCAGATCCTTCTTCCGGTCGGTGATCTTGAGGTAGCCGTCGTCGGACAGTTCGCCGATGTCACCGGTGCGGAAGAAGCCGTCCTCGGTGAACACCGCCGCCGTCTCCTCGGGCAGGTTGTGGTAGCCCCGCATCACGGGCGCACCGCGCAGCAGGATCTCACCGTCGGCGTCGATCCGGCATTCGACATCGCCCAGCGCCGTGCCGCAGGTGCCGATCCGGACCGACCCGGGACGGTTGACGAACACGCCCGCGCTGGTCTCGGTGAGCCCGTATCCCTCGCTGATCGGCATGCCGGCCGCCGCGAAGAACTCGCCGAGGGGTACGGAGATCGCGGCGGCACCGGCGACCAGCACCCGGATCCGCCCGCCGAGGCGGGCGTGCAGTTTGGCGAACACGAGCTTGTGGGCGGCCGCATAGCGGACCTTCAAGCCGAGCGGAATCGGCTTGCCGAGTTTCTCCAGTGCGACCTTCTGCTTGCCCGTGCGCACCGCCCAGGCGAAGATCTTGGCCTTCGCGCCACCGGCTTGCTGCGCGGTGATGACGACCTTGTTGTAGACCTTCTCGAACACCCGCGGCGGGGCACACATGATCGTCGGCCGGACAACGGCGAGGTTGTCGATCAGCTTGTCGACCCGGCCGTCCACATAGGTGGGCAGCCCCACGTGGATGACGCCGCACAGCAGCGACTTGCCGAACGAGTGCGACAGCGGCAGCCACAGGTACTGCAGGTCGTCGGCCACCAGCAGGCCGAGCTCGCTCTGGGCGACCGCTTCCCAGCACCAGCCACGGTGCAACAGCTGCACGCCTTTGGGGCGGCCGGTGGTGCCGGAGGTGTAGATCAACGTGGCGAGGTCGTCCGGTCCGATGGCCGCGACGACCTTCTCGATCAGATCCTGCTCCGCGGCCAGGGTCGCGGCGCCGCGCGCCTCGAGCTCGGCAAGGGTCAGCTGCGGTGGCGTGGCCGCCGGATCCGCTTCGCCGTCCATCAGCACGACGTGGGTGAGCATGGGCAGGGTGGCGCCGGACACCTTCCCGGCCTGCATCTGGTTCTCGGCGATGACCACCTTGGAACCCGAGTCGCCGATGATGAAGGCCGCCTCCTCCGGCTCGGTCGTCGGGTACACCGTGGTGGTCGCCGCGCCGGCGCACATCACCCCGAGGTCGGCGATGACCCAGTCGAGCCGGGTGTTGGCCAGGATCGCCACCCGATCCTCGGCCTTCACGCCGAGGCTGCGCAGCCCGGCGGCGATCGCGGTGGACCGCTCCCCCACCTGTGCCCAGGTCAGCCAGACCGGCCCGGAGTCGTCGGCGGCGGGGGACGCGAACGCCGGCCGGTCCGGCGTCGCCGCGACCCGCTTGAGGAACATCTCGGGAATCGAGCGGTACGGGATATCCAGTGTCATCTGCGCGCCGCCTTCGTTGGCAAGGACGTCCAGGCTATCTCGATGTGGGTCACGGCGGAGGATTGCATCACGTCGTCGTCCGGACGTCCATCCGCTCGCCGGGCCGCCCGAAGATGCTCAGGATCTCGGCCGATTCCGTCCCGGCGCTGCCGAACCAGTGCGGCATCGTGGTGTCGAACTCCGCGATCTCGCCGGGTGCGAGGATGAACTCCTGGTCGCCGAGCACGAGGCGCAGGTGACCGGAGAGAACGTAGATCCATTCGTGGCCGTCGTGCGCCCGCGGTTCCGGGTCGGCCTTGCCGGCCGGGACGACTATCTTCCAGGCCTGCATGCCGTCCGGCTGCCGGACCAGCGGGATGACCGTCCGGCCGTTCACCCGGCCGGGTTTGAGCCGGATCCGGGGATCGCCGACATCGGGCGCACCGACCAGGTCGTCCAGCGGAACACGGTAGGCGTGCGAGAGCGCCAGCAACAGCTCCAGGGTCGGCCGCCGGTGACCGGTCTCGAGCCGCGACAAGGTGCTCTTCGAGATGCCGGTCGTGCCGGACAGAGCGGTCAGGGTGATCCGCCGGTTCGTGCGCAGTTGCTTGAGCCGCGGCCCCACTCGTTCCAGGGTCGCGGTGATGGCCGCCGACGTGTCGTCCACGACGCTCATCCCACTCCGATTTCCCGGAAACAGCAACAGTCGTAGGCTCGCGGAGCGTGCCGGTCCAGCCTTGAGCGCATGAACACGTACGACGTAGTAGTCATCGGCGGCGGCGCGGCCGGCCTGTCCGCCGCCCTGGTCCTCTCCCGCGCCCGGCGCACGGTCCTCGTCGTGGACGCCGGCGCGCCCCGCAACGCCCCGGCCGCCCACATGCACGGTTACCTGTCCCGCGACGGCCTGCCACCGGGCGAGTTGCTCGCCGCCGGACGTGACGAGGTGAAGGGCTACGGCGGAGAGATCGTTGCCGGTGTCGTCACCGGACTGTCCCGCGAGGGCCACGGCGGGTTCACCGCCGTCCTCGCCAGTGGGCAACGGGTTTCGGCGCGCCGGCTGCTGGTCACGACCGGGCTGCGCGACGAACTGCCGGACGTCCCAGGTCTGGGCGACCGGTGGGCCCGCGACGTCCTGCACTGCCCGTACTGCCACGGCCACGAGGTTCGTGACCGGCGGCTCGGCGTCCTCGGCGGAACGCCGGGCGCCGTCCGGTACGCCCAGATCGTGCGGCAGTGGACGCACGACCTCGTCTACTTCACCCCGCCCGGCATCCTGACCGGGACCGAACGCGCCGAGATGACGGCCCGCGCCATCGGTGTCGTGGAGGGCGCCGTGCAGGAGCTGGTCGTCGAGGACGACCGTCTGCGGGGCGTGCGGATGGACGACGGCCACGTCGTCCGTCGTGACGCGCTGTTCGTACCCCCGAGGTTCGTCCCGAACAACGACCTCGTCGTGGGCCTCGGCTGCGACGTGGATCCCGACGGATGGATCACCGCCGACCGCACCGGGTTGACCAGCGTCCCCGGCGTCTGGGTCGCGGGCAACGTGGTCGACCCGCGTGCCCAGGTCATCACCGCCGCCGGCCAGGGATCGGCGGCGGCCATCGCACTCAACGCGGACCTCGTCGACGATGACGTCCGCTCCGCCGTCTGCGACCACAACCGACCCAAGGAGACACCGTGACCGCGCACACCCCGCCGACCAAGCACGAGCTCGCCCTGATGATCTGGCTGGCCGTCTTCCCGACCCTGACCGCCCTCAACCTGCTGCTGGGCGACTGGCTGAGCGACCTGACACCGGTCGTGCGCACGTTCGTGCTCGCCACCATCGCCGTACCGATCGTCATCTACGGGCTGATGCCGCAACTGCACCGCCTACGCCGCCACCTCCTCACCCGCGCCGCCGGCTGACGGCCGGCCCCTGTGCCGGCCGGTGTCATGGCTGTGGACTCCAGCAACGATGGTGACGTGACCGTCGACATCGCCGCCGCGAGAAGTTGCTCGAGGGACGTGTCGATCCGCGGGGCGCTCGTTCGACGTGTGGGTGCGAGGGCCGAGAGGCGGCTCCGCCGGACGAGGAGAACGCGATGTCGAAGTACCTGTTGATCATACGGGGCACCGATGAGTCGAACGCGGCCATGATGGCCGACATCGACGAGATGATGGCGGCGACCCGCCGGTTCATCGAGGAGATGATCGGGGCCGGTGTTCTCCTCGCGGCGGAAGGACTGGACGATCCGGCCAAGGGCGCCGTGGTCCACTTCAGCGGCGAGACACCGGTGGTAACGGAGGGCCCCTACGGCGAGACCAAGGAGCTGTTCGGAGGCTACTTCCTGCTCGAGGTCGCCTCGCAAGAGGATGCCATCGAGTGGGCCAAGCGGGTCCCGGCGGCCCGCGGATCCAAGATCGAGGTCCGGCGGGTGCCCGGGAGCGACGAGGTCCCGCAGGCCGGCCAGTGATCGTCCAGGGTTGATCGAAAATGCAAATGTCTGCTGATTGATCTTGCGCATGATGCGCACCCGAAGGCGAGGACCGTGGGTGCCGTAGCCGAACCTTCATGACAGATTTGGCTGCGCCACCCGCGGTCGCCGTGGATAGGGGCCGAGTCGAGCCGGGCCTTCTGTCCATGTCGGAGATTCATTGTTCCCAGGTCATGCGGCGGGCAGCCGGCGGGCGAGGTGGCGCCCGAACAAAAGATCCGTTCAACCCGTTGACCAACGCCCGGTTACGCACGATCATTGTGCGGCGTCACCGGGTGACTCCTTTGTCTCTCGGTGACCGGACGCTGTGGCGGCGCATCTGTTGATTTGGACACTTCCCATACAGATCCACGCGCGAGCCCGATCGGGCATCGCGCATTTCAGAATGCAACGTTTCACGTACACGTCGACCGCCCGCTCCCTCCCTCTTTCGCCCATGAAGGAATTGGTATGAGACTTCGGTTGCCCGCAGCCGCAGCGACTGTTTTGAGTCTTGCCCTGGCCGGTTGTGGCGGTGCGTCGTCGACCGCCGGTAACGACAAGCCCGCGGCCGGTAGCAAGGGCACGGTCAAGATCGCGATTAACCCGTGGGTCGGGTACGAAGCCAACGCCGCGGTCATCGCCCACGTCCTGCA
>NZ_JBFAZH010000289.1:0-7614 GCF_040681735.1 Actinoplanes sp. NPDC051633
CCAACTGTGACGAGCACGGGGACACGTAACGACCGGCCCGGCGCGAGGGGGGTGCGCCGGGCCGGTCTGTTCATGGCGGGTCAGATCTTCTCGAGCGAGCCCTCGTACATCTTGTCGATCTGCTCGGCGAAGTTCTGCTCGACGTTCTTGCGCTTGATCTTCATCGACGGGGTGATCTCGCCCTGCTCGATGCTCAGGTCGCGTGGCAGGATCGCGAATTTCTTCACCGTCTCCCAGCGGTTGAGCTTGCCGTTCAGCTCCTCCACGTAGCCGGCCACCAGCTTCTCGGTCTCCGGGTGCGACACGATCTCGTCGTAGCTCTTGCCGTCCAGGGCGCCGCCCTGGGCCCAGCCCTTGATCGCGTCCTCGTCCAGGCTGATCAGCATCGTCACGAAGTTGCGGGACTGGCCGACCACGACCGCCTGCGACGTGTACGGGCACACCGCCTTGAACATGCCCTCGATGTTGCTCGGCGCGATGTACTTGCCGCCGGACGTCTTGACCAGGTCTTTCTTGCGGTCCGTGATGGCCAGGTACCCGTTGGCGTCGAGCTCGCCGATGTCGCCGGTGCGGAAGAAGCCGTCGTCGGTGAAAGCCTCCTCGGTCTCCTTCGGCAGGTTGTGGTAGCCGCGCATGACCGGCGCGCCGCGCAGCAGGATCTCGCCGTCGGTGTCGATCTTGCATTCCAGGTCGCCGAGCGCCTGGCCGACCGTGCCGATCTTGAGCTTGCCGGCCCGGTTCACGAAGTTCGCCGCGCTGGTCTCGGTCAGGCCGTAGCCCTCGTGGATGGGCAGATTGGCGGCCGCGAAGAACTCGGCGATGTCCCGGCTCAGCGGCGCCGAGCCGGAGACCAGCACCTGCAGCCGGCCGCCGAGGCGCTCCTGCAGCTTGCTGAAGACCAGCTTCTCCGCCAGCGCGTACTTCGCCTTGAGCAGGCCCGGCACCGGCCGGCCCGCCTGGTCCAGGCGTACCTTCTCCTTGCCGACGCCGACCGCCCAGCCGAAGATCTTCGCCTTCGCCCCACCGGCGCTCAGCGCCGTGGTGACCGACCGGTTGTAGACCTTCTCGAAGATGCGGGGCGCCGCGCACATCAGGGTCGGCTTGACCACCGAGAGCATCTCGACCAGCTTGTCCACCCGGCCGTCGATGTACGTCGGGACACCCACGTGCACGATGCCGCACAGCAGCGACTTGCCGAACGAGTGGGACAGCGGAAGCCAGAGGTAGTGCAGGTCGGTCGCCTTGAACAGGTCCACGTGCTCCTGCGCCACGCCCGACCAGATCCAGCCGCCGTGCAGCAGCTCGACACCCTTGGGCCGGCCCGTGGTGCCGGAGGTGTAGATCAGGGTCGCCACGTTCTCCGGACCGACCGTGTCGCAGACGTCCTCGATCAGCCCCGGCGTCTGGGCCAGCACGGCGTTGCCGCGCTCCTCGAGCTCGGCGAGGGTGAGCTGCGGCGGTTGGGCGTTCCCGTCGGCCGGGCCGTCGATCAGCACGACGTGGGTGACCGAGGTGGTCGCGCCGGAGATCTTCAGCGCCTGCTGCGGGTTCTCGGCGACCAGCACCTTCGACCCCGAGTCGCCGATGATGTACGCGGCGTCCTCCGGCTCGGTCGTCGGATAGACCGTCGTGGTGGCCCCGCCTGCGCAGTTGATCCCCAGGTCGACCAGCACCCACTCGAGCCGCGTGTTGGACAGGATCGACACCCTGTCCTCCAGCCCGACGCCGAGGTCCCGCAGCCCGGCCGCGATCGCCTTGGCCCGCGTGCCCACCTGCGCCCAGGTCAGCCACGTCATCCCCGTGTCGTCGGGGGTCGGCACCGCGAACGCCTTCCCGTTCGGGGTCGCGCTGATGCGCTGCAGGAACATGTCGGGGATCGACCGGTACGGGACGTCGAGAGCCACGGGGCGCCGCCTTTATAGCCGAGACTTGGGAAAACGTGAATTCGGTGTTACCGCAGGGTATTGCCCGGAAGACCCGAGGGCCAGAGACCCGACAATTCTATCCGTCCAGCGGCGGCCGGTAAGTTGCCGCCATGAGCGTCGCCGCCTACGACGAGATCGCCGATTGGTACGAACGCGAGTTCCTGTCCGCCCAGGCCGGCGCCGACCCGGTCGGCGTGCACGCAGCGCTGGACGAGATGCTCGGTGCGGGCTCGGGCATCTGCCTCGAGGTGGGGTGTGGCACGGGTACGCACGCGGCGCAGCTCCGCCGCCTGGGCTGGACCCCGGTCGGCATGGACCTGTCCGCGGGGATGCTCCGGCACGCGCGCGGCCGGCTGCCGATCGCCCGCGCCGACGTGACCCGGCTGCCGGTGCGGGACGCCTCGGTGCCGGCGGTGGTCGCGGTCATGGTGCACACCGACATTCCCGGCTATCCGGCGGTGCTGCGCGAGGCGGCCCGGGTGCTGCGGCCCGGCGGGGTTCTCGTACACGTCGGGGTGCATCCGTGCTTCTGCGGCGGTTTCGCCGACCGTACCGACCCGTCCGCGATCGTGATCCGGCCGGGATACCGCGACGGGCACTGGACCAAGGAGTCGTGGACCACCGCCGGGGTGCGGGCCAAGGTCGGGGCGTCGCACTGGCCGCTGACCGGGCTGTTCGGGATGTTCCGGGACGCGGGGCTCACCCCGGTCGCGTTCCACGAGGGCGGCGACGGCCCGACGCCGACTACATTCTCGGTGCGTTTAACCAGCTCTTAGGGGTCGCACAGCGCGGGCATAGGGCGGATCCGGCGACGGTGGGTGTCATCAAGAACGACATCCACCGGAGGTTGAGCACCATGAAGGTTCGCAGGATCACCGCCATCGCGGCGGGCGCCGTGACGGCTCTGGCGATCGGCGGCGCAGCCCTGGCCGCCGGCGGAGACGACGACCCGTCGGTGCCGCTGCTGCCCAACGGCGACGTGGCGAACGCCTCGCCGCGGCCGACGTTCTCGGCCTCGCCCTCGGCCTCGCCGTCCGCTTCGCCCTCGGATTCGCCGTCCGCTTCGGCTTCCGCGTCGGCCTCGCCCAGCGGGACCGCCACGACGAGCGTGCCGGCCCGGGCCGCGACCGGCATCAGCGTCGACCGGGCGCGGGCGATCGCGCTGCGCGCGGCGGGCGGGGGACGGGTCACCAAGGTCGAGCGGGAGACCGAGCACGGGCGCGCGGTCTACGAGATCGAGGTGTACGTGAAGGGCGTCGAGCACGACCTCCACGTCGACCGGGTGACCGGCGCGGTGACCCGGCACCGGGTCGACCGCGACGACCGCGACGGCCGCGACGGTAAGGGCGACAGCGGGCGCAGCGGCGGCTCCGACGACCGCGGCGGCGACGACCACGGGGGTCGCGGGCGCGGCTCGGACGACTCCGGTGGCGACGACCACGGTAGCGGCGGGCACGGCTCGGACGACTGATCGCAAGCGAGTAGTGGTAGCTCACATGGCAATCCGGGCACCGGATGGCCGGTTGGGCTACCACTTTGCGTCCCTGCGGGCGCAAGCGCTCGAGCGCTTGCCGCACTTGCGCCCGGCAGGCGGCGCCGCGAGCGCCGCGCTCGCGATCTTGCGGGGGCCCGCCGCCATCCCCCACCCCCGGCACTGGGTGGGTCTCAAGTTACGGGGCGGGTATGACAGTTTCCGGCGGGCATCCACAGGCGCGACCACGCGGCGCACGCCGGAACCCCGCTGACGGCCTCGACCGAACGGCAGAGCCCCGCCTGTGGAGGCGGGGCTCTGCTGTGCGCGTACCCGTATGGGTCAGCTCTGCGAAACCCAGAGCAAGCGGTTCGGTGAGCCGGAGCCCGCGTTGGTCACGACGCCGGTCGTGGCATTCGCGACCAGGCTGCCCTGCACCTGCGCCGGGGTCAGGTTCGGGCTGGCCGACAGGACCAGCGCCGCCGCACCCGCCACGTGCGGGGACGCCATCGACGTGCCGCTGATCGTGTTGACGGCGCTGTTGCTGCTGTACCAGGCCGACGTGATCGACGAGCCCGGCGCGAAGATGTCCAGGCAGGTGCCGTAGTTGGAGTACGACGACCGGGCGTCCGTGCTGGTCGTCGCGCCCACCGTGATCGCCGCGCCGACGCGGGCCGGCGAGCTGTTGCAGGCGTTGGCCGAGCTGTTGCCCGCGGCCAGCGCGTAGGTGACACCCGACGCGATCGAGTTTGCCACCGCGTTGTCGAGCGAGGAGCTGATGCCGCCGCCGAGGCTCATGTTGGCGACCGCCGGCCTGATCTTGTTGTTGGTGACCCAGTTGACGCCGGCGATGACGCCCGCCGTCGTGCCGCTGCCCTGGCAGTTCAGCACCCGCACCGCGACCAGCTGGACCGCCTTGGCGACGCCGTAGGTGGTGCCGCCGACCGTGCCGGCGACGTGCGTGCCGTGGCCGTTGCAGTCGTCCGCGGAGCCGCCGTCGACCGCGTCGTATCCGGAGGTGGCCCGGCCGCCGAACTGGGTGTGGGCGAACCTGATGCCGGTGTCGATGATGTAGGCGTGCACGTTCGAGGCCGTCCTCGGGTACGTGTACGTGGTGCTCAGCGGCCGGTTCCGCTGGTCGATCCGGTCGATGCCCCAGGTGGCGTTGGTCTGCGTGGCGAGCAGCGAGACGGTCTGGTTCTGCTCGACGTAGGCGACGTCGGGGTCGGCCGCCAGGCGCTTGGCCGCCGCCTCGCTCAGCCGCGCCTCGAAGCCGTTGAGCACCGTGCCGAAGCTGCGCGCGACGGTGCCGCCGAACTTGCCGGTCAAGCGGTCGCCGCCGGTCTTGCCGGCCTTGAGGACCACGATGTAGCTGCCCGGGACCGCGGTGGCCGAGCCGGCCATGCGGATCTGCCCGGTCGCGGGAGCGGCGACCGCGGGGGTGGCCGCGGCGGTGGTGACCGTCGCGGCGACGAGCAGGCTCACGGCGAGGGTGTGGCCGCGGCGGGGGTGTCTGATCGCCATTCTCTTCCTCTCTCGTACCTGCCGGTAGGGAGCAGTTGGAAAGAGCGTAAGGCGAAGAGGTTTACATATCTCTATATCGAAAGGGCTATAACGCGAGGTCCAGGCGCACCACCGCGCCGCCGTCGGGCCCCGTCCCGAGGTGCAGGGCGCCGCCGCCGGCCTCGGCCGCGCGCCGGGCGATGTCCATTCCGAGGCCGGTCGATCCGCCGCCCGAGCTTCCGCGCTCCAGCATGCCGCGGGCCGGGAAGCCCGGGCCGCCGTCCGCCACGGTCAGCACCGCGCCGCCGCCGGGCCGCGGCGCCAGCGTCACCGCGAACGGCGTGCCGTCCGGCGTGTGCGCGAAGACGTTGGCCAGCACGGCGTCCAGCGCCGCGGCGAGGTCGTCGGCGGACACCGCGACCGGCAGCGGGTGATCCGGCAACTCGCGGCGGACCTCGCGGTCGGTGTCCTCGGCGAGCACGGCCCAGAACGCCACCCGGTCCCGGACGACGGGCGTCGCGTCGCATCCGCCCGCCTTCTCCGCGCCGCGCCGCCGGGCCTGCTGGATCACCGCGGTGACCGAGCGTTCGATGCCGTCGGCGGCCGCCGCGATGCGGGCCGACTCCTCCGGGTCACGCAGCGTCTCGGCCTCCAGCCGCAGCGCGGTCAGCGGCGTGCGCAGCCGGTGCGACAGGTCGGCGACGTGCTCGGCCTCTTCCCGCAACAGGTCCTGGATGCGGCCGGCCAGGTGGTTGAGCGCGCCGGCCACCTCGCGCACCTCGGGTGGACCGGCGGGTGCGGCGCGGGCGTCCAGCTCGGCGCGGGCCAGGCGGTGGGAGACCGCGGACAGGTCCGCGATGGGGGCGACGAGGGTACGCGCCAAGCGGTCGGCCACCACCAGTCCGAGCAGCACCAGCGCCGCACCCAGCCCGGCCAGCACCAGCCACGCCTGGGTCGCGCCGCGGGTCAGCTCGTCGGCCGCCACGAAGGTCCGGACCACCGCCGTCCCGTTCCCGGTCACCACCGGCGTGACGATCTCGCGCCCGGTGGGCGTCTCCACCTGCAGCGCCGCATTGCGGATCTGGGCCAGCCGGACCGCGGGCGACGCCTCGACGGGTGCGCCAACCGACCGCCCGCCCGGCAGGAACACCGTCACCGGAAGGTCCTGGCCCTCGAGGGAGAGCTGGAGACCGTCGGTGCCGATCAGCGGCACGACGGTCTGGGTCACGATCGCGGCGCGGCGCAGCGCCCGGTCCTCGGCGACCTGACGCACCAGCAGGGCCACCGGCACCAGGAACGCTATCAGCACCAGCACCGTGGTCGCGGCGACCAGCAGGGTCAGCCGGCGCCTCACGACGGCTCGCTCAGCCGGATCCCGACGCCGCGCACGGTGTGCAGATAGCGCGGCTCCTGCGCGGTCTCGCCGAGCTTGCGGCGCAGCCAGGACAGGTGCACGTCGACGGTCTTGTCGGCGCCGCCGTAGGGCACCTGCCACACCTCGCTGAGCAGCTCTCGCTTGGTGACCACCTGGCCGGCGCGCTGCGCCAGGTGATGCAACAGGTCGAACTCCCGCGGCGTCAGGTCGAGCGCGACGCCGTCGAGCGAAGCGGTGCGGGCGCCGGCGTCCATGCGCAGGCCGCCGACCACGATCTCGGCCGGTTCCGTACGCTCACCGGCCGGCCCGCGCCGCAGCACCGCCCGCACCCGCGCGTCGAGCTGGGCCGCGGTGAACGGCTTGACCACGTAGTCGTCGGCGCCGGCGTCCAGCACCTTGACGATCTCCGCCTCGTCGTCCCGGGCGGTCGCCACGATCACCGGCACCGTGCTGACCGCCCGCAGCATCCGCAGCATCTCCTTGCCGTCCAGATCGGGCAGCCCGAGGTCGAGCACGACCAGGTCGGGCCGCTGCGCGAGAGCGGTCTGCAGGCCGTCCATCGCGGTGGGCGAGGATGCGACGGCGTGCCCGCGCTCGCGCAGCGCCCGCAGCAGATTGGTGCGGATGGCGGCGTCGTCCTCGATGAGCAGCAGGTGGGCCACGGCTGCACCGTAACGGGTCCGGGACCGCTCGTTGCGGCGCTTAACCCTCTCTTAGCGCGGCGCGGGCTCCGCCTTATCGTCCGGGCGGGCAGACTCGGTGCATGGCACGACGACTGATCATCACCGCCGGCTGGCTGGCCGCGGCCGTCCTGGCCGTGCTGGTCGGGCTGCTCGCGGTCAGCCTGATCGGCGACGGCCTGGTGTCGCCGGCGGCCAAGCCGCTGAGCCGGTCCGATGTGGCCCGCGAGCTGGCCGCCGAGCCCACGTCGACGCCCTCGCCCTCGCTGTCTCCCTCGCCGTCGCTATCGCCGTCTTTGTCGGCCTCGGCTCCGTCGGGCCCCGCGGTCTCCCGAACATTCCGGACGCGGGCCGGGACGGTCGTCGCCCGCTGCGACGGCGGCAGCGGGTCGATCACGCTGATGTCGCCGGGATCGGGCTTCACCGTGCACGAGCGGAACGGCTCGGAGGGGGAGTTCCGGGGCGTCAGCGACAACCACGACCGCGTGAAGGTCGACGTCTCCTGCGCCGATGGCCGCCCGGAGCTCGAGATCGAAAGCCGCGACGACTGACACGCGACGACCGACAATAGTGCCGTGGATCTGGTCATCAGTCCCGGCACCGAGAAGACGGCCGGTGTCTATCGCGCGCTGCGGGAGGCGATCGCGGACGGGCGCCTCC
>NZ_JBFAZH010000290.1:0-7604 GCF_040681735.1 Actinoplanes sp. NPDC051633
CGGTCCCGGCGGCGCTCGGCAACTCGGCTGCCCTCGATGACCCGGCCGCCCCTGGTGATTTGGCCGCCCCTGGTGACCCGGCGGTCCCCGCGGCTCAGCCGCATGCCCTGGCCCCGACCGCGGGCGACCCGATCGCCGAGCACACCGCCATCGCGGCGGCGGCCCTGGTCGACGACGGCCCGGCCGACCAGGACGCCGGCCCGTCCTCGGTCACTCCGCCGCCGGCTCGCGCCTTCGCCAAGGCGGCCCGCAAGGTGCGTCCGGTGCCCGTCGCGCAGTGGGTGAACCCCATGCCCGAGGGGTCGGTGACCTCCTGCTTCGGCCCGCGCTGGGGACGCCTGCACGCGGGCGTCGACCTGGCGGCGCCGCAGGGCACCCCGATCCGCGCGGCCGGCGCCGGCGTCGTCGTCGCGGCCGGTGCGGAGGGCGGGTACGGCAACGCGGTGCTCATCGACCACGGCCACGGGTACCTCACCCACTACGGCCACATGCTGGCCTTCGGCGTCGTCGCGGGCCAGCACGTCAAGGTCGGCGAGACGATCGGGCTGGAGGGGTCGACCGGCCACTCGACCGGGCCGCACCTGCACTTCGAGGTGCACGAGGGCTCGTACAAGAACCCGATCGAGCCGACCGCCTGGATGCACGCGCACGGCGTGGACATCCCGGGCTGCAGCGCCGACGCCGAGCCCTCGGACGACCACGACCACGACCACACCGTCCACAGCCCCGTCGCCACCGACCGGGCCAAGGGCTGAGTCAGATCTTCTCGATCGGGGCGTGCCGCAGGATCAGCCACATCACCTGGTCGCCGAAGTCGATCTGGGCGCGGGCACCCGGCCCGTGCCCCTCGACGGTGACCACCCGGCCGAGGCCGTAGCGCTGGTGGTTGACCCGGTCGCCGGCCACCACCTTGGGCGTCTGCGGCAGCTCACTGGCGGTGGCCAGCTTGCTGCCGTCGATGCCGAGCCGGTCGGCGAGGCGCTGCGCCTTGGGCGTACCGCCGGCGAAGCCTCCGCCGCGCCCACGATCGCCCCCGCCCCGGCCACCCACGCCGCCGCCGGTGCCGGACCACGACGTGTACGAGCTCCCGGTGCGCTCCCAGCGCACCAACTCGGACGGCAACTCGTCGGTGAAGCGGGACGGCGGGTTGTACTGCGGCTGGCCCCACGCCGACCGGGTCACCGCCCGGGACAGGTAGAGCCGCTGGCGGGCGCGGGTGATCCCGACATAGGCCAGCCGGCGCTCCTCCTCCAGCTCGGTGTTGTCGCTCATCGCCCGCATGTGCGGGAAGACGCCGTCCTCCAGCCCGGTCAGGAACACCACCGGGAACTCCAGGCCCTTGGCCGTGTGCAGGGTCATCAGAGTGACCACGCCCTGGTGCTCGGGGTCGTCGGAGGGCACCTGATCGGCGTCCGCCACCAGCGACACCTGCTCGAGGAAGCCGGCCAGCGTCGCGCCCGGAGCTCCCTCGTCCTCGGCCTGCGCCTCGACCCGCTCGGTGTACTCCCGCGCCACGCTGACCAGCTCCTGGAGGTTCTCCACCCGGCCCTGGTCCTGCGGGTCGATGCTCTCCTCCAGCTCGGCGAGCATGCCGGAGCGTTGCAGGACCGCCTCGAGGATCTCCTCCGGTGGCGAGGTGGCGGACAGCTCGCGCAGCTCGTCGAGCATCGAGATGAAGTCGAGGATGCTGTTCACCGCCCGGGACGAGATGCCCGGCGCCTCCTTGGCCCGGCGCAGCGCCTGCCCGAACGAGATCCGCTCCCGCGACGACAACGCCTCCACGCACGCCTCGGCCCGCTCGCCGATGCCGCGCCGCGGAGTGTTCAGCACCCGGCGGATGCTCACCACGTCGTCGTCGTTGGCGATCGCCCGCAGATAGCCGAGCGCGTCGCGGACCTCCTTGCGCTCGTAGAAGCGCACGCCACCGACCACCTTGTACGGCAACCCGACCCGGATGAACACCTCCTCGAACACCCGGGACTGGTTGTTGGTGCGGTAGAAGACGGCCACGTCGCCGGGCCGCACCTGCTCGCGGTCGCCGAGCCGATCGATCTCGCGGGCCACCCAGTCGGCCTCGGCGTGCTCGGTGTCCGCGACGTAGCCGACGATCTGCTCACCGGCGCCCTGGTCGCTCCACAGCCGTTTCGGCTTGCGGGAGGAGTTGCGGTCGATCACCGCGTTGGCCGCGGACAGGATGGTCTGCGTCGAGCGGTAGTTCTGCTCCAGCAGAATCGTGCGCGCGTCCGGATAGTCGCGCTCGAACTCCAGGATGTTGCGGATCGTCGCGCCGCGGAACGCGTAGATCGACTGGTCCGCGTCGCCGACCACACACAGCTCCCCGGGCGGCGGGTCGCCGCCGCCCGGGCCGACCAGCTCCTTGACCAGCATGTACTGCGCGTGGTTGGTGTCCTGGTACTCATCCACCAGCACGTGCCGGAACCGCCGCCGGTACGCCTCGGCCACATGCGGATGGGACTGCAGCAGGTGCACGGTGGACATGATGATGTCGTCGAAGTCCAGCGCGTGCGCCTCCTTGAGGCGGCGCTGGTACAACACATAGGCCTCGGCGACCGCCCGCTCGTGCGGCCCCTTGGCCTTGTCGGCGAACTCCTCGGGCTCGACCAGCTCGTTCTTCAGGTTCGACACCTGGGCGGCCAGCCCGCGCGGCGGATAGCGCTTGGGGTCGAGGTCGAGCTCGCGGGCGACGAGCTGCATCAGCCGCCGTGAGTCGTCGGCGTCGTAGATGGAGAACGTGCTCTTGAGCCCGGCGTGATCGTGCTCGGCGCGCAGGATCCGCACACACGCGGAGTGGAAGGTCGACACCCACATCAGCCGGGCGCGCGGGCCGACCAGGGCGGCCACCCGCTCCTTCATCTCCGCCGCGGCCTTGTTGGTGAAGGTGATCGCGATGATCTCGCCCGGGTGCACGTTGCGCTCACCCAGCAGATACGCGATCCGGTGCGTGAGCACACGAGTCTTGCCCGACCCGGCGCCGGCCACGATCAGCAGCGGCGACCCGGAGTGGGTGACGGCGTCGCGCTGAGGGCCGTTCAGCCCCTCGAGCAGAGCGGCAGCGTCGAACCGGCGCGCGGGCTTGCGCGCGGGCGGATCCGCTTTGACGGGCGGCGCGCTGAAGGGCAACTGGGGGTTTTCCGGGAGGGCTCGCATGACGGCGTGAAGTCTATGCCGCCCCTACGACATCTTCGGCGGGCTGTGGACAGCGCGCCGCCGCTACCAACCTGTCACCCGGAAGTAGTAGCGCTGACCAGCGTCAATACACGAGAGTAGGTCCGTCGTACTCCGAAACCCGATCGGGAGACCACATACCATGCGCCTGCGTAACCTCGCCGCGCCTGCCCTCGCCCTGGCCGTCATCGCCGCCTTACCGCTCGCTCGTCCCGCCGCCGAAACACCGGCGCAGGAGCGGGCCGGCCTGACTCCGGTCAGCGTCAGCTACAGCCACCCCGCCACCACCGTCAAGGGGCAGTTCCTCAGTTACAACGACTTCCACGGCGCGCTCGACGCGCCCGCCGGCAGCGGCGCCGCCGTCAACGGCACGCCGGCCGGCGGCGGCGAGTTCCTGGCCACCTGGCTCAAGCGGCTGCGCGCCGAGGGCACGGCAGAGGGCCGCCCCACGACCACCGTCGGCGCCGGCGACCTGATCGGCGCCAGCCCACTGGTCAGCGCCGCGTTCCACGACGAGCCGACGATCGAGCTGATGAACGAGATCGGGCTGCAGATCAGCTCGGTCGGCAACCACGAGTTCGACGAGGGCGTCGCCGAGCTGCTCCGCATCCAGCGCGGCGGCTGCCACCCGACCGACGGCTGCCAGGACGGCGACGGCTACGGCGGGGCGAAGTTCCACTACCTCGCCGCGAACACGATCAGCAAGAAGACCGGGCTGCCGATCCTGCCCCCGATCGACATCAAGTTCATCGGCGGCGTACCCGTCGGTTTCGTGGGCCTGACCCTCGAAGGGACGCCCGGCATCGTGAACCCGGCCGGGATCGCGAGCGTCACCTTCGCCGATGAGGTCCAGACCGCGAACAAGTGGGGCAACCTGCTCAAGCTGCTCGGCGTGAAGGCGCAGGTGCTGCTGGTGCACGAGGGCGGCGCGCAGGCCAACACCGCCGATCCGAGTGCCTGCAACGGTTTCACCGGGCCGATCGTGCCCATCGTGGCCGGCCTCAACCCGGAGTTCGGCCTGGTGGTCTCGGGTCACACGCACCGGTTCTACTCGTGCAAGCTGCCCAACCGCTCCGGCGCGCAGAGCGTGGTGACCAGCGCGGGCACCAACGGTCAGCTGATCACCGACATCGACTACACCTTGGACAAGCGGACGCGTAAGTTCGCCGAGATCAGTGCGCGCAACGTGATCGTGGAGAACGGCGTGCGCAACCCGGACGGCACCTGGCAGGTCGGCCCGGGCGGCGTGTTCGTCAAGAACCCGGCGCTGATCGACGCCGCGGCCAAGAGGGTGATCGACAAGTACCGCACCGCCGTCGCCCCGATCGCCAACCGGGTGGTGGGCGCGATCACCGCGGACATCGTGCGGGACGCACGGCCCAGCGGCGAGAGCCCGCTGGGTGACGTGATCGCGGATGCCCAGCTCGCGTACACCAGGAGCGCCGGCGCGCAGATCGCGCTGATGAACCCGGGCGGCATCCGGGCCTCGCTGGCCTATGCGTCCAGCGGCGCCGAGGCGCCGGGTGCGGTCACCTACGGCGAGGCGTTCACCGTGCAGCCGTTCAACAACCTGGTGGTCACGCAGACGTTCACCGGCGCGCAGATCAAGGAGGTGCTGGAGCAGCAGTTCGCCGGGTACGCCGGGCAGAGCACCACGAAGATCCTGCAGGTGTCGGCGGGCTTCACGTACACCTACAGCGCCTCCGCCCCGCTGGGCTCGCGGGTCAGCAACATCGCCCTGAACGGCACGCCGATCGACCCCGCGGCCAGTTACCAGGTCACCACGAACGACTTCCTGGCCAACGGCGGTGACGGATTCACCAACCTCAGTCAGGGCACCGGCCGGGTCACCGCGCCGGGCTTCGACGTGGACGCCCTCACCGCCTATCTGGGTGCCGGCGCGCCGGTCGCCCCGGGCCCGGCCAACCGCATCACGGCCGTCGCCTGACGTCCCAGGTTTCGGGCGGTTTCCTTGCGGAGCCGCCCGAGGCCGGGGCATACTCACGACGTGATCCAGCAGACGCGATTTTTTTACTACGGCACCGGCAGTCCGGCGACCGTAGGACGCGTCTGAACGACAGACCTACACCAAGCCCCGGGCTGAACGGCCCGGGGCTTGATGCTGCCGGGGCCGGCCCGCCCGAGTCCGCACCCGAGGAGCAGGACATGAACGCCGACGTGATCGACCAGCCGACCGGCGCAGGCGCCGAGGGCGCAGCCGACGAGATCCGGGGGATCCGCGAGCGGATCGACGAGATCGACCAGCAGATCATCGACCTCTGGCTGGAACGGGCCCGCCTCTCCCAGCAGGTCGGCCGCACCCGCATGGCCTCCGGCGGCACCCGCCTGGTGCTTTCCCGTGAGCGCGAGATCGTCGAGCGCTTCCGCGAGGCCCTGGGCGCCGACGGCACCCAGGTGGCCCTGATGATCCTGCGCGCCGGCCGCGGGCCGCTCTAGCCGGCGGGTCGGGCGACCTTCGCAACGATCTCGACCAGATTGCCGTCGGGATCGGCGAGGAGGGCGCTGCGGTTGCTGTTTCCCGCGTCGTGCGGCGGATTGAGCGCCGGGACGCCGGCCGACGTCAGACGCTCGTAAGCCGCATCCACGTCGTCCGTCCACAGCACCAGCACGCCGGCCGGGGCGCCGGGGGTCGCGTCGACACCGTGGACGCGCTTGGCCGCCTCGACCGTGCCCAGCGCGACGGTGGAGCCGCCCACCCGGAACTCGACGTGCTCGGGCGTGCCCTCGCAGGGCGTCCGGAACGTCTCCTCGAGGCCGAGCAGGTCGCGGTAGAACCGGATCCCCGCCTCGATGTCGTTGGTGTAGAGATTGATCAGCGCATCGACGAACACCCGGCCAGGCTAGCGGAGGCCGACGCAGTCGTGGTGCCGGTCATCCACGGCTGGTAGGCCACCGAATTGCCCCTCGGCCTCTGCCTGCCCGACTTCCCGCCGATAGGGAGTAGTGGAGCGCCGACTACGGGGATGGGTGACGGTATGCGCCGCTGGCGATGGCTGCAGATGCCTACGGGACCCATGCTCGCCCAGGTGCGTCTGTTGTTTCTGGTGTTCTGCCTGATCTGGGCGATCATCGGGCTCGCCGGTATCCAGGCGGAGGATCGCCTGTCCTGGGCCGTTCCGGCTCTGGCCGTCGTGATCGTGGAGGCCTCGCTGTTCCGCGGTTACCGGCGCGGGCGGTTCTCCTGGCTGAACTGGATCGTCGAGGCGCCGTGCGTGGCCGTCGTGGCGGCCGCCTCCGGCTACGGCATCACCATCGGGCTGCTCTTCGTCTGGATCAACTTCAGGGCCCTGTACGGGAGTCTCAAAGACCAACTGGTCGGTGCGTCCGCCATCGTCGTGATCCTGGGCACCGGAGTCACGTTCGCCGAGGTGCCCTTGGCGAACGCCGTGTCTCTGGCCGTGACGGCGATGATCGGGTTGGCCATCAACTTCAGCCTGGCGCAGGGCATCCGCGCGCGGGACCGGGCGGCCGCACGAGAGAGCGTGGTCGCGGCCGCCGGTGCCGCCTTCGCCGCCGTGACCGACCGGCAGGAGGCGGCTCAGGCGGCGGCGGCGGCCGCTGCACGCCTGGACGAGGACATCAGCGGTGCGTTGGTGACCACGATCGCTTCCGGGTCCGCACGCGTGATCGGGCATGCCGGCGCGGCCGGTCCGGAGGTGCTGGGCTGCTCGATGGACCTCGAGGAGCTCGGTGCCGGGGTAAGGGACGCGTTGCGGCCCGGGGGGTCGGCCCTGATCGCCGGTGACGCCGCCACACGGTTCACGACGCTGGTCGGCATGCCGCCGCAGAATCGGCTGCTGGTCGTTCCGCTCGCCGTGCACGGGCAGGTCTTCGGTCTCCTCGTGGCGACGTTCCGCCGGCGAGCCGTGGACGACCTCACGGCCGCCCTGACGACCCTGGCCGACGAGGCGGCCCTGACCCTCGACCAGTTGCTGAGCCGGTCCCGGCTCAGCATCGTGGTGGAGAACTCCCCCGATGCGCTCATCCTGGCCGGGGAGCAGGGCGTGATCCGCTTCGCCAATCCAGCCACCGCACGGCTTCTCGGCTGCGATGCGGACGCACTGGTCGGCAGCGACCTGCGGCGTCTCCTCCATCCCGACGACGCAAGCGTCGTGCTCGCGCCCGAGTCCGTCGGCGCTCGCCCGTGCCGGCTTCGCGGACACGACGACCGGCCGTGGACCGAGTTCGAGGTGTTGGTCGAGTATGTGGTCGAGCACGACGGCTCCCGGAGCCTCATCCTCAACGCCCGTGACATCTCCGAGCGGCAGCGGCTGGAGCTCGAGCTGCGGCATGCGCAGAAGCTGGAGTCGGTTGGCCGGCTCGCGTCCGGTGTCGCGCATGAGATCAACACGCCGATCCAGTTCGTCTCCGACAACACCCGTTTCATCCAGGAGTCG
>NZ_JBFAZH010000291.1:0-7600 GCF_040681735.1 Actinoplanes sp. NPDC051633
GTCTCGCCCGGGGTCGGCCGGCGCCCGGCGACCAGCCAGTACGCGAGCTCGCCGAACCCGACTTTGCCCATCAGATCGGCCGCCAGATCGTGGCCCAGCAGCCGGATCTGGTCCTCGTCGGACGTGCCGATCGAGGTCGGGAACCTCAGCTCTCGCTCAGCCACGCGCGGATCTCCTCACCGTGCTCGTCCAGCCCGGGCGGGGGCAGCTCGTAGTCGGCCGGGGTGCCGGAGAACGTGATCGGGTTACGCACCCCGGGCACGTCGCCGACCGTCACCACGGGGTCGAGACCCAACTCCTCGGCCAGCGCGAACCCGCCGTCGACCGTGTTGATCGGGGCGCAGGGCACGCCCGCCGCCAGCAGATCACGGAACCACTCGTCCTTGGTGCGTTTCGTCAATCGCTCCACCAGCATCGGCAGCAGCACGTCGCGGTTGGCGGTGCGGTCCTGATTGCGCGCGAAGCGGGGGTCGGACGGCAGGTCGGGGAGGTCGAGCACCTGGCACAGCTTGCGGAACTGCCCGTCGTTGCCGGCGATCACGATCAACTCGCCGTCGGCGGTCGGCAGCGGCTCGTACGGGGACAGGCTCGGATGAGCGTTGCCCATCCGGAACGGGACCGTCCCGCCGGCGACGTAGCCGCTGCTGTGGTTGACCAGCGCCGACAACGCCGACGACAGCAGGTTGACCTCGACGTGCTGGCCGATGCCGTGCTCGTCGCGGTGGTGCAGGGCGGCCAGGATGCCGATGTTCGCGTGCATGCCGGCCATCACGTCGAAGACCGAGATCCCGGCCCGGTACGGCGAACCGTCCGGGTCGCCGGTCAGGCTCATCAGCCCGGAGATCGCCTGGACCATCAGGTCGTACCCGGGATAGCCGGCGCCCTTACCGGTGCCGAAACCACTGATCGAGGCGTAGATGATGCGCTCGTTGGCGGCGGCCACGGTCTCGTAGTCGAGGCCGAAGCGCTTGAGGCCGGCGGGCCGGAAGTTCTCGATCAGCACGTCGGCCCGGCGCGCGAGCCGCTGCGCCACGTCGAGGTCACCGGGGTCCTTGAGGTCCAGTGCGATCGACTTCTTGTTCCGGTTGATCCCCAGGTAGTACGTCGAGACGCCGTCGCGGACCGGTGGCATCCACGTCCGTGTGTCGTCCCCGCCCGGGCTCTCCACCTTGATGACCTGTGCGCCGAGATCGGCGAGCAGCATCGTCGCGTACGGGCCCGCGAGGATCCGGGAGAAGTCGGCGACGACCAGGCCGCTGAGGGGTCCCATGCCCACCTTTCCCATGCGTTCGCCAGACGGACGGATGTCCGCTTGAGCGAGTCTTCTCCGTCAGTCACGAAGCTGTCAACCGCTGGAAATGCGCCCTTGACACGCTCGTAGCGTCGGGTCGAAGGTGAGGGCCTCAAGGCGACCGCCAGACGGACACATGTCCGCCAGGGCTCAGAGAGGAGTGGCCGGCGATGAGTGACACCGTGGTCTTCCGCAACGGTCTGGTTCTCACCATGGACGACGCGCACACCGTGCTACCCGGGGCGGACGTGCTGGTGACCGGCGACCGGATCACCGAGGTCGGCGTCGGGCTCACCGTGCCCGAGGGCACCGTCGAGATCGACGCGGCCGGCGGCATCCTGATGCCCGGCATGATCGACACCCACCGCCACATGTGGCAGACCGCGATGCGGGGCTACGGGGCCGACTGGACCTTGACGCAGTACTTCGTCTGGTACTACCTCGAGTCCGGCAAGCTCTTCCGGCCCGAGGACATCCATGCCGGCAACCTGCTGGCCGCCATCGAGGCGATCGACGCCGGCGTCACCACCACTGTCGACTGGTCACACGGCCTGCAGACGCCGCAGCACGCGGACGCCGCGGTCGACGCCCTCGAGGCGGTGCCGGGCCGGTTCGTGCTCGCCTACGGCAACATCCAGCAGGGCCCGTGGGAGTGGTCGGCCAGTGACGGCTTCCGTGACTTCGTCAGCCGCCGCATCTCCAGCGGCAACGACATGCTCGGCCTCCAGATGGCGTTCGACGTCACCGGCGACCCGTCCTTCCCCGAGCGCGCGGCCTTCGAGGTGGCCCGCGAGCTCGGCGTGCCGGTCACCACCCACGCCGGCGTGTGGGGCGCGACCAACGACGACGGCATCCGCCTGATGCACGAGAACGGCTTCATGACACCGCAGACGATCTACGTGCACTCGGCCACGCTCAACCACGACTCGTACCACCGCATCGCGGCCACCGGCGGATCGGTGTCCGTGGCGACCGAGAGCGAGCAGAGCGCCGGCCAGGGCTATCCGCCCACCTGGACCCTGCGCGACCATGGCATCCCGGTCTCGCTGTCGATGGACACCAGCGTCTGGTGGAGCGGCGACCTCTTCTCGGCGATGCGCACCACGCTGGGCGCCGACCGGTCCCGCGAGCACATGGAGGCGCACTCGCGCGCCGAGACGGTCACCCATGTCCACCTGCGCGCCGAGCAGGTCGTCGACTGGGCCACCCGGGGCGGCAGCAAGGCGCTCGGGCTCGACGACAAGGTGGGCAGCATCGAGGCCGGCAAGAAGGCCGACGTCGTGCTGCTGAAGAACGACGACTCACCGGTGATGTTCCCGATTCTCAACCCGTACGGCCACGTCGCGTTCCAGGCGCAGCGCGGCGACGTCGACACCGTGATGATCAACGGCAAGCTGGTGAAGCGCGACCACAAGCTCGTCGGGGTCGACCTGGCGGCGGCGCGGGCCAAGGTGGAGGCCACGATCGAGCACCTGATCGGCGCGATGGGCCGGGAGGCGTGGGACAAGGGCATGAACCCCGATGTCCCGGAGACCAAGGTGACGGACAACCCGTACCAGTACACCGAGTGGGACGCCGGATCGGCGCAGTGGAAGCATTGAGCCTCGTGGGACTCGAAGGAGGCAGGGTGGCGCGCGATGACGCGGGTCCTGACTTCATCGAGGCCCTGGCGCGGGGGCTCGAGGTGTTACGCAGCTTCCGGCCCGAGCGGCGGGTGTCGACGCTGAGCGAGATCGCCGCCGACACCGGGCTGGCCCGGCCCACCGTGCGGCGCATCCTGATGACGCTGGTGGCGCTGGGTTACGTGCGGAACGCGGACCGGGGTTACGTGCTGGCGCCGCGGGTGCTCGAGCTGGGCATGACCTACATCAACTCGATGGATCTCTGGGATGTCGCCAAGCCGCACCTGGAGAAGCTGGTCGGTCAGACGAACGAGTCCAGCTCGGTCGCGCAGCTCGACGAGGGCGACATCGTCTACGTGGCGCGGGTGGCGGTGCCCAAGATCGTGACGCTGGCGGTGTCGATCGGGACACGCTTCCCGGCGATCGCCACCTCCATGGGCAAGGTCCTGCTGGCTGCGCAGGACTTCAACACGCTCGACCACCTGTGGGCGGAGCCGAGTCGGTCCGGGATCACGCCGAAGTGGCAGCCCACGCCCAACGAGCTGTTCCGCGAGCTGCGCGAGGTCCGGGCCAAGGGCTGGGCCCTGGCCGATCAGGATCTCGCGCCGGGCATCCGGTCGATCGCGACCGGCATCCGCGACGCCGACGGCGAGGTGGTCGCGGCCGTGAATGTGACCGTTCACGCGGCGGAGACGTCGGTGGAGAAACTGACCGGCGACTACCTTCCGCTGCTGCTGCGGGCCGCCGCCGACATCAGCCACGATTGGGCGATGCTGGGGGCCGTGCCGGCGAAAACGATCACTCCGGCGGGTGGTCGTTGAGCCACCGCCGCACTTGACCGGGGTTGAAGGCGCCAATCACTCACGGCTTTCATATCCGTTGCTACTGGCCGGAACCGGCCTCTTACCGGCACGATCGACAGGTGACGACCGTACGGCGCCTGCCCTTTCCGATCTCGCTGACCGGCGAGGGCATCCAGCTGCGCGAGTGGGCATCCGAAGATCTCGATGATCTGGTCGTGCTGCTCGACGAGCCGGACATCGCGCGCTGGACGCCGATGCCGTCGCCGTTCGACATGGCGGCCGGCATCGCCTACCTGAAACGGGCGCACCAGGGGCGGACCAGCGGCCAGCGCATCCAGCTCGCGATCACCGTCGACGGCGGCAAGCCGCTCGGCGAGGTGCTGCTCTTCGGCGTCGATCACGGCCGCCGGGAGGCCGAGCTGGGCTATCTGGTCGGCGCGCCCTTTCGCCGGCGCGGGCTGGCGGCGGCCGCTCTGACACTGCTGTCCGGCTACGCGCACGGCACGCTCAACCTGCGCCGGTTGCTGCTGCGCATCGACCCGTCGAACACGGCCAGCACGGCGGTGGCGCGGCGCTGCGGATATCGCCTGACCGGTGAGCCGCCGATCCTGCAGGAGGGCCCGTACGGCCCGAGCAGCCTGGACACCTGGGAGCTGGTCGAGTCGCAGACCAACACGCGCATCGACCGGCTGCGCAACGTCGCCACCGGCCGATACGGACGCCGCACCTGATTTTGCGAACCTGACAGGCGGTGTCAGGCATGGCGGTCTACGGTCGAACGATGGCTGCCCAGGTTGATCGTGATCAGGTGATGGCGTACCGCGTCGCTGCGCTGGGGCTGGCGGAGCGGTCCACGGACCGGCCCGGCGACCTGCCGGTGCTCGACCTGGGCGTGCAGGAGTACACGCCCGGGTCGGTGCGGGTCGGGCTCGCCGCCCGTACCTCCGCCGACCTCGACGACGACCGCCTGGTCACGGTCTGGGCCGCTCGCGGCGCGCCGCACCTGCACCGCAAGCGTGAGCTGCGCGCACTCGCCGAGGCCCTGTGGCCGGTCAGCGACGCCGACGCCACCGCGCGGATCCAGAGCGGCCAGATCCCCGAGGGCATGAAACTCGGACTGAAGGCGTTCACGGCGACCGCCGAGGCCATGCACGAGATCGTCACCGAGTCGATCCCGCGCGGTGAGGCGAGCACCCGGGTCAGCAAGATGGTGCCGAAGTCGCTCACCTACGACTGCCGGAGCTGCAAGGCGCGGCACATCGCCGGCAACGTCTGGCAGCACGCCAGCTTCGCCGGCGGCGTACTCGTCGAATCACGCGGCAAGGACGCGACCCTCGGGCCGATCAAGCCGTGGCGGTCGGTGGTCGAGAAGAACAAGGGCATCGACAAGCTGATCCGGCTCTACCTGCGCATGCTTGGCCCGGCGACACCGCTCGAGGTGGGCAAGTACTTCGGCAGCTCGACGGCGGAGATAAAGAAGGTCTGGCCGGAGGACCTGGCGGAGGTCAGTGTGGACGGCAAGAAGCGGTGGCTGCCGGCCGACGCGGTCGACGACCTGACCGGTGCGGGCAAGGTGCGCGGTGTGCGGCTGATCCCGCCGATGGACGCGCTGCTGCAGGCCCGTGACCGCGACCTGCTGGTGCCCGACCGGAAGAGTCAGAAGGAAGTGTGGCGGACCCTCGGCAACCCGGGTGTGCTGCTGGTCGACGGGGAGATCGCCGGGGTGTGGCGCGCCAAGATGTCCGGGCGCAAACGGGTGGATCTGACGGTGACACCGTTCGGAACGTTGAGCGCGAAGAACCGCAAGGCAGTCGAGGCCGAGGCCGCCGAGGTCGCCCGCGCACGCGAGGTGCCCGACGCAGGAGTCACCGTCGACTGACGACGCGGATCACCAGCTCGGCGGCAGGTGATCCGGTGGCCTGACCCGCCGCAGCGGACGGCCCGTCGCCAGCGCGGCGATCAGCACCACCGCGGCGCAGATGGCCGAGACGCCCGCCGCGATCCACCAGCCGGTCACCGCGAGGATCAACGCCGCCACCCAGATCACCGCTGCGGCCAGCACCAGCGACACCGGCACCCGCCGGCGATGCGAACGGCCGCCGGACATGCGTACGCAGAAGTCTGGGTCCTCGCGCCGCAGCTGCCGCTCGAGCTGCGCCAGTCTCCGGCTGTCTTCCTTGCTCAGCATGTCGTCACCCTCCGGTCCGGCCACCCGGTATAAAGACGCATCGCCGAGGACGGGCGCCGGCCCCGGTGATGACATTGTTACCCGTCAGTCGCAAGCTTGATACCTCCCGGCCACTCGAAACAAGCGCCTGGAAACCTGCCCACAACCGGTGTACCGGTGACTGACCGTGGTGGACCGCACCGGGAGTGCGGCGTCAGGCGCGCGCCGCCCGGAAGACCCAGATCCGCATGAGCAGGAAGCGCACTCCGGTGGCGATCAGGTTCGCGATCACCAGGACGGCCAGCTCGACCCACTTCGCGGGAGTGGCCGAAACGCTGCCCAGCAGGGCGAGCGAGCCGCTGGTGAGCATCAGCCCGATGCCGAAGACGACCAGCCCCTGCGCTTGGTGGCGCCAGGCGCGGTCGGTTCCGCGTACCCCGAAGGTCAGCCGGCGGTTGGCCGCCGTGTTCGCCACCGCCGTGATCAGCAAGGCCAGCAGGTTCGCCCACTGTGGGCCCAGGCCTGCGCGCAAAAGGGCATAAAGGACCAAGTACGCGAGGGTGCTCGCGAGGCCCACCGCGGCGAACTTCATCAGCTGGCCGGTCAACCCGGCCGGCACCCCCGCGACGGGCAGCGGATTGCGGCCGAGCTGCTCGCGCAACGCCGCGAGCGGAAGGCGACCGCCGCCCAGAGCGCGGGCCAGCCGCGCGATGCCCTTGAGGTCGGCGACCGCCGTGGAGACGATGTCCACGCGACTGTCCGGATCGTCCACCCAATCCACCGGAACCTCGTGGATCCGCAGGCCGGCCCGCTCGGCCAGCACCAGCATCTCGGTGTCGAAGAACCAGCCGGTGTCCTCCACCATCGGCAGCAGCCGCTCGGCGACCTCAGCGCGGATCGCCTTGAAGCCGCACTGCGCGTCGGAGAACCGCGCGGAGAGCGTGCCGCGCAGGATCAGGTTGTAGCTGCGGGAGATGAACTCACGCTTGGCGCCGCGCACGACTCGCGACCCGCGGCTGAGCCGCGACCCGATCGCGAGGTCGGAGTGCCCCGAGATGAGCGGGGCGACCAGCGGCAGGAGAGCCGCCAGGTCGGTCGAGAGATCCACATCCATGTACGCGAGGACGACCGCGTCGGAATGCGTCCAGACGTGCTTGAGAGCCCGCCCGCGCCCCTTCTCGGCCAGCCGCACGGCGGTCACCTCGGGCAGCGCCTCTTCGAGCATGCGCGCGAAGTCGGGTGTCGAGTCGGTGCTGGCGTTGTCCGCGATGGTGATCCGGAACCGGTAGGGGAAGTGCTCGGCCAGATAGCCGTGCAGCCGGCGGACGCATGGCTCGAGGTCGGTCTCCTCGTTGTGGACCGGGATGACGACATCGAGCACCGGAGCATCGAGCCGCGTCGGCTCGGCCGCGTGCGAAGGCAGCGTGGAGAGGCTCATGCCACCAAGGTCGTCTTCGCTGCTTTGCCCCGAATATGGCAAGCCTGTGCCCGGCCTATGAGTCGCGACGCGGTCCCCCCAAACCCGAAAAGCTCTGCCCCCATTGGGGAGCAGAGCTTCTGGGCCGCGCCTACCGCTGGGTGGTGAGGTCGTAGATCGTCACGTTGCCGACGGTCTGCGACTGGAAGTTGGCCGCTACCCACTCGGCGATCTGTGAGCCGCCGTTGATTGCGCCCCGGCCGCCGAAGCCGCCGCCGCCGATGAAGTAATGGATCTTTC
>NZ_JBFAZH010000292.1:0-7598 GCF_040681735.1 Actinoplanes sp. NPDC051633
ACCGCGCGGACCGCATCGTGCTTGACCCGGCCCGACCGTCGCCGGCCCTCGGTGGCCTCCTCGCTCTCCGCCGCGGTCCGGGCGATCAGCCCGGTCGCCGACAGGATCACCTGGCACGGGTCGTCGGCCACCTCGAGCGGGCCGGCCGGCGCGGACGCGGCCAGCACCTCCTTGAGGTCGCCGTCGATCAGCGTGGTGCGCCGCGGCCCGCCGAACTCGGACGCCACCGCGGCCAGCTCGTCGGACACCACCTGCTTGAGCACGGCGTCGTCGTCGAGGATCCGGCTCAGCTCGGCGATCTCGGCGCGCAGCCGCTCCTGCTCGGTCTCCAGCTCGATCCGGTCGAACCGGGTCAGCCGCCGCAACGGCGTGTCCAGGATGTAGGTCGCCTGAATGTCGGTCAGCCCGAACTCGCTCATCAGCGACGCCTTGGCCGCGGCCGCGTCGTCGCTGGCCCGGATGATCGCGACCACCCGGTCGATGTCGATCAGCGCGATCAGCAAGCCGTCGACCAGGTGCAGCCGGTCCTGCCGCTTCGTGCGCCGGTGCGTGGTGCGCCGGGTCACCACCTCGTATCGGTGCTTCAGGAACACCTCGAGCAGTTCCTTGAGCCCGAGCGTCTGCGGCTGCCCGTCGACCAGCACCAGGTTGTTGATGCCGAAGGACGACTCCAGCGGGGTCAGCCGGTAGAGGTCGGCGAGCAGCGCCTGCGGGTTGACGCCGACCTTGCACTCGATCACCAGCCGGGTGCCGTGCTCGCGGTCGGTCAGGTCCTTCACGTCCGCGATGCCCTGCAGCCGGGCGGCCTGCCGCTGGCCCTTCTTGGGTCCGGAGACGATCAGCTTGCCCTTCACCTCGTCGGTGATGGCCTCGATGATCTTCTCGGTGCCGACGCCGTAGGGCAGCTCGGTGACCGTGATCGCCTGCCGCCCGCGGCCGCCCTCGAGCGGCCCGGTGTTCGCCCGCGCGCGCATCCGCACCACGCCCCGGCCGGTCTCGTACGCCCGCCGCACCTCGTCCAGCCCCAGCAGCTGGCCGCCGGTCGGCAGGTCGGGCCCGGGAACCATCCGCATGATCTCGTCGAGGTCGGCCTCGGGTGCGGTGATCAGGTGCCGCGCGGCGGCGACGACCTCGCCGAGGTTGTGCGGGATCATGTTGGTGGCCATCCCGACCGCGATCCCGGACGTGCCGTTGACCAGCAGGTTGGGGAAGGCGGCCGGCAACACCTTGGGCTCCACCTCGGAGCCGTCGTAGTTGGGCTTGAAGTCGACCGTGCCCTCGCCGAGCTCCCCGACCAGCAGCATCGCCTCGCGCGACATCCGCGACTCGGTGTAGCGCTCGGCGGCCGGGCCGTCGTCGGGCGACCCGAAGTTGCCGTGGCCGTCGATCAGCGGGGCGTTCAGCGAGAAGTCCTGAGCGAGGCGGACCAGGGCGTCGTAGATGGCCAGGTTGCCGTGCGGGTGGTAGCGGCCCATCACGTCGCCGACGACGCGGGCCGACTTCACGTACGGCCGGTCGGGGCGGTGACCCTGCTCGGTCATCGACCAGAGGATGCGCCGGTGCACGGGCTTGAGGCCGTCGCGCGCGTCCGGCAACGCCCGGGAGTGGATGACCGAGTACGCGTACTCCAGGTAGGAGTCCTCGACCTCGGTGCTGATCGAGTTGTCGATGACGCGGGCGCCGGCCTGGTCGAACGACGACAGGTCGACCCGCTGCGACTCGTTCTTGCGGCGTGCCATGGAACCTCTCCCGTCAGGCGTCGATCGTTTCCTGGTCGATCCGGCCGGCGGCCTCGATCAACCAGTTCTTCCGCGGCTCGACCCGCTCGCCCATCAGCAGCTCGAGCGTGGCCTCGGCGGCCTCGGCGTCGTTCAGGGTGATCCGGCGCACGGTGCGGGTGGCCGGGTTCATGGTGGTGTCCCACAGCTCGTCAGCGTCCATCTCACCGAGGCCCTTGAACCGGGGCACCGGTTTCTGCACCTGCTTGCCGGATTTCTCCAGCCGGGCGACGGTGGACTCCATCTCCTGCTGCGTATAGGTGTAGAGCGTCTCGCTGTTGCGGCCCTTGGTGACCACCTTGTGCAGCGGCGGCATCGCGGCGAAGAGCCGGCCCTGCTCGATCACCGGGCGCATGTACTTGGCGAACAGCGTGATCAGCAGGGTGCGGATGTGCGAACCGTCGACGTCCGCGTCCGCCATGATCATGACGCGGCCGTACCGCATCGTGGCCATGTCGAAGGTGCGGCCGGAGCCGGCGCCGAGCACCTGCACGATGGCCGAGCACTCGGCGTTGTCCAGCACCTGCTGCAGGCTCGCCTTCTGCACGTTGAGGATCTTGCCGCGGATCGGCAGCAGCGCTTGGTATTCCGAGCTGCGCGCCATCCGGGCCGTCCCCAGCGCGCTGTCGCCCTCGACGATGTAGATCTCGCTACGGGCGATCCCGGTGCTGCGGCAGTCGACCAGTTTCGGCGGCATGGACGCGCCCTCGAGCGCCGTCTTGCGGCGAGCCGCGTCCTTCTGCTGTTTCTGCGTCAGCCGGACCCGGGCCGCGTCCACCACCTTCTGCAGCACGGTCCGCGCCTCGGCCTTGGTGCGTCGGCCGTCCACATATTCCTTGAGGTGCTGCTCGACCAGGCCCTGCACCACGCGCGTGACGCCGGCCGTGGACAGCTCGTCCTTGGTCTGCGAGGTGAACTGCGGCTCGGGCACCCGCACGTGGACGACCGCGGTCATGCCCTCGAGGTAGTCGTCCAGAACGGGCGCCTCCTCCTTGGGTTTCAGCAGGCCACGGGTGTTGCGCACGGCCTCGGACAGCGCCCGCACGACAGCCCGCTCGAAGCCCTTGCGATGCGTGCCGCCGTGCACGTTGCGGATCGTGTTGGTGAAGCACTCGACGGTGCGTTCGTAGCCCGTCCCCCAGCGGAGCGCGATCTCCACCTCGGCGCGGCGCACGACGTTGGACTGCATCACGCCGTTCTCGTCCGCGGCGTTCTCCTTGTACGTGCCCTCGCCGGTCACCATCAGGATCTGCGACACCGGCTTGTCCGAGGCCGGCGTGAGGAACTCGACCATGTCGGTGAGCCCGTTGGGGTAGTGGAACGTCTCGGTGACCGGTTCCTCGGCGGTGTCGTCGCGCAGCGAATACACCACCCCCGGCACCAGGAACGCGGTGTTGCGCAGCTTGGCCCGGACCGTCTCGACGTCGAGCCGCGCGCCGGTCTCGAAATAGCGGGCGTCGTACCAGTACCGGATCGAGGTGCCGGTCGCCTCGCCGCGCTTCATCTTGCGCACGATGCGCAGCCCGGACTCGGGGTGGAAGCGGGCCTTGGGGCCCTCGCCGTCGAAGGCGCCGGGGACGCCGCGCTGGAACGAGAGCTGGTGGACCTTGCCCTCGCGCTTGATCGTGACGTCGAAACGCAGGGACAGGGCGTTCACCGCGGACGCGCCGACGCCGTGCAGACCGCCGGAGGTCTTGTAGCCCGAACCGCCGAACTTGCCGCCGGCGTGCAGCCGGGTCAGCACCAGCTCGACGCCGTTGAGGCCGCTCTTGGTGTTGATCGCCGTCGGGATGCCCCGGCCGTCGTCGTCGATCTGCACCGAGCCGTCGGCGTGCAGCCACACCGCGACGTTGGTCGCGTGACCGGCGACGCCCTCGTCGGTGCAGTTGTCGATGATCTCGTTGGCCAGATGGTTGACGCCGCGGCTGTCGGTGGACCCGATGTACATGCCCGGGCGCTTGCGGACAGCGTCGAGCCCCTCGAGGTGCGTGAGATCGTCGGCACCGTACAAGATCTCGGGTTGCGCGGTCACGGCGTGTAACTCCCCGCTCGGCAGTGTGGCTCAAGGACGCGGCGAGCCTACCGGTGGAATACGACGCTTTCGCGCAGGCCAGCCGAAGCCGGAACGCGAGCCGTGGTACAAAACAGACAAAACTTCAAGCGACGTGAGCTGAAACACTTGTTCGAGTGACAAGCGCACGGAAGATGTCGACCGGGCGGCCGCCGACCTCCGCGGGCGGCAACTCCTGGTAGTCCACCGAGCTGCTGGAGAGCCGGTGCGTCGCGGGACAGACCACCAGCGTGTCGTGCGGTGCGCACGCCTGCAGCTTCGCCGCGAGGCTGACCGCGCCGCCGCACACCATGCCGTATCCGCCGTCCCGCGCCGCCGCGAGATCCACCATGACGTCGCCGGTGGACACCCCGGCCCGGGTGTGCACCTCGTGCCGGCCGGCCAGACGTACCCCCGATATCGCCTCCTGCACGCCCATCCCGGCGCGGACCGCCGCCGCGGCGCCCCCCTCCGGACGCCGCGACGACAGGCCGAACACCGCCATCACGGCGTCGCCGACGTACTTCTCGACGACCCCGCCGTGATCGCGGACCACCGCCGAGACGAGGGCGAAATAGTCCATCTGCAACGCGCGCACGTCCGCGCAGTCCCATCCGTCGACCAGCGCCGTGAATCCGACGATGTCGACGAACAGGACCGACACGGTCTGCCGGCGTACGCCCGCCACGATGGCCATTTCTTCCACGCTCCCCAAGTCGGCGCTGGCGAGATCAACAATCGCAAGGGCGGGGGTCGCGCGGATCGGCAGAACTACCTATCTGTGATACGTAGTGAGCCGGTCGGATTTGTGACGTAGATCGGCCCCGGGCGACGAGACTGTGCTACGTCGATTCGGTTTAGGCTCCCCCTCATGACCAGCGAAGCGGACGACGCGCCACTCGTCGGGCGCTCCGCGACGCTGCGGGCGGTGCGGCGTGACCTCTCCGAGGCGGGCCCGGGCGGCACCGCGGCGGTGTTCGTGACCGGGGAGAACGGCGTCGGGAAGAGCCGGCTGCTGCGGGCCGCGGCGCAGGAGATGGCCGCGGCCGGCGCGGCGGTGCTCTCGGGTACGTGTCTCGACATCGGCGACGCGTCCCCACTGCATCCCCTGCGCCCGGCCCTGCGCCGCCACGATCCCGACTTCGACGGCCACGGCGCCGACCCGGGCGCCCTGCTCGAGCGGGTGTCGCAGACGCTGCGCTCGGTGGCCGGCGACCGCCGCCTGCTGCTCGTCCTCGACGACCTGCAGTGGGCCGACCGCAGCACCCGCCAGCTGTTGCTCTATCTGCTGGCCGGGCTGGGCGACGTCCGGCTGTCGGTGCTGGCCGCCGTCCGCGCCGAGTCGCTGCAGGGCACCCATCCCCTGCGCCGGGTGCTGGCCGAGCTGCGCCGGCTGCGGTCGGTGCGGGTGGTCGAGCTGACCCCGCTGGACAGGGCCGAGACGCACGAGCTGGTCACCGCGATCGCCGGCGGCGCGGTGCCGGCCGACGACGCCGAGCGGGTCTTCAAGCGCAGCGGCGGCAACCCGTTCGTGGCCGAGGAGCTGGCCCGGGACCTGCGCGACGGCCGGGCCGAGCTGTCCGAGACGCTGCGCGAGATCTTCCTGTCCAGGGTGGACGAGCTGCCCCGCCCGGCGCACTCGGTGGTACGCGCGGTGGCCGCGGGCGTCGAGCCGGTCGGGCACGATCTGCTGGCCGCGGTGGTGCCGCTGACCGCCGACGAGCTGATCGAGGCGATCCGGGCGGCGGTCGCGCACCGCATCGTGACCAGTGCGGAGGACGGCTATCGCCTGCGTCACCGGCTGGTCGCCGAGATCCTGGAGCACGAGGTGCTGCCGGTCGAGCGCGCGGCGTTGCACCGGCGGTATGCGGAGGCGCTCGCCGGCGACACCGACCACGCCCGGCTGGCCTATCACTGGCAGCGTGCGGGCGAGCCGGCGCGGGCGCTGCCGGCGGTGGTGGCCGCGGCGCGTGAGGCCGAGCGACTGCACGGCTTCGCCGAGGCGCACCGCTACTGGACCCTGGCGCTCGACCTGACCGCGCAGGACGGCCAGGACGACCAGCACGACCAGGACGCCCAGCCCGACCCCGGGCTTCTCGGCAACGCCGCCGAGGCCGCGCACCGGTGCGGCGAGCACCAGCTGGCGCTGTCTCGGCTGGAGCAGCTGGCCGGCGGTGGGGAGAACGCCGAGATCCACCTGCGCCGGGCGCGTTACCTGTCCGCGGCGGGCCGGTCGGCGCACGCGGAGCGCGAGTACGAACGCGTGCTCGCCGACCCGGCGTGCACCCCGGCCGAGCGGGTGACCGCGGCGGCGTACCTGGCGGAGCTCCTATTGCACCTGGGGCGATACGCGGAGGCGGGGGTGCGCGCCCGCGAGGCACTGGCCGGCACCGCCTCGACGGCGGACCTGGTGCGGGCGAGCGCGGCACTCGGCTTCAGCTTGGCCTTCCGTGAGGATCCCGACGAGGGTCTCGCGGTGCTCCGGCAGGCCTTGGCGGCGGCCGAGGCTGGCGGCACGCCGGACGACGTGGGCTGCGCGTTCCTGCATCTGGCCGAGCTGCTCACCGGGCCGCTGAACTCCCTCGAGGAGGGTGTGCTCGTCGCGCGGCGGGGCGCGGACCGGGTCGGGGGCACGTACCGGTTGCGGCTGCTGGCGATCGCGGCGAACGGGCTCTTCCGCGTCGGGCAGTGGGCCGAGGCCGACCGGATGCTGGCCGAGGCGATGCGGCAGCGGCCGTCCGGCGCGGACGCCGTGGAGATCCTGCTGGCCCGGTGCCGGTTGTGGGTCGGTTTCGGCGACGTCGAGGCGGCCGAGCGCGACCTCGACGCGGTCGCCACCCTGCTGGCCGGCGGCGGCGCCCGGCACGTGCTGCCGATGCTCACGCTGCGGGCCGGGCTGGCGATGTGGCAGGGCCGGCCCGACGAGGCCCGGCTCGCGGTGCGCCGCGGGCTGACCGAGACCCGCTCCGACGACCTGGTGCTGCTCGGCGTGCTGGCCTGGCACGGGCTGCGGGCCGAGGCCGAGGCGCACTGCGGCGGCGAGGTGCCGGTGGACCCGGCGGCGGTTCGCCGGCTCACCGTCGTGCGCGACCGCATGGCCAAGAGCGTGGACGACGCCGCCGCGCCGGTCCGGGCGGTGGTCGAGGGCTATCTGGACCTCTGCGCGGCCGAGCTGAGCCGCATCGAGGACAGGCACGACCCGGCGCCGTGGGAGCGTGCGGCGAGCGCGTGGGACAAGCGCAACCAGCCCTATCCGGCGGCGTATTCGCGACTGCGGCAGGCCGAGGAGCTGCTGCGCCGCAAGGGTCGCAAGGCGGCCGCGACGGCGGCGTTGCGGGCGGCGTGGGCGACCGCGCAGGCGATGGGCGCGAAACCGCTCGCCGCCGAGATCAGTGCGGTGGCTTCGCGGGCCAGGATCGCCCTGGTGGCCGGCGAGGAGCCGGCGGTGGCGGCCGTGGACGAGGGCGACGAGCTGGCCGTGCTCACCGTCCGGGAGCGTGAGGTGCTGGCCGCGATCGCGGAGGGTCTGACCAACCGCGAGATCGGGCAGCGCCTGTTCATCAGCGAACGCACGGTCGGCGTCCACGTCGGCCACATCTTCGACAAGCTCCAGGTGCGCAGCCGCGTGCAGGCGAGCAGGGTGTTCCTGGAACGCCGTCCCGCCGCCTGACCGGCTGCGGACATATACGTAGTTCTACCGATCCCTAGGTACTTCTCCGGTGGAAAGGTTCGGACCACGGGGGAGCACCCGCCCGGGTCTCAGGCACCGG
>NZ_JBFAZH010000293.1:0-7595 GCF_040681735.1 Actinoplanes sp. NPDC051633
GTCCTCTCCGCGGAGCCGCGCGCCTTTGCGCAGCCAGGATCTGCGGAGAGGACGGTACCGGTCGTGAAGGTCGGCATTCCCAGCGAGATCAAGAACAACGAGTTCCGGGTGGCGATCACGCCGGCCGGGGTCTTCGAATTCGCGCGGGCCGGGCACGAGGTCTTCGTGCAGGCCGGGGCGGGCGCGGGCTCATCGATCCTGGACGAGGACTTCGTTGCCGCCGGCGCGACGATCCTGCCCGGCGCGGACGACGTCTGGGGCACCGCCGACCTGATCCTCAAGGTCAAGGAGCCGATCGCGGAGGAGTATTCGCGGATGCGGCCCGGCCAGGTGCTGTTCACGTACCTGCACCTCGCCGCGTCGAAGGAGTGCACCGACGCGCTGCTGGACCGCAAGGTCACCGGCATCGCGTACGAGACCGTCGAGCTGCCCGACCGCTCGCTGCCGCTGCTCGCCCCGATGTCCGAGGTGGCCGGCCGGCTCGCCCCGCAGGTCGGCGCCTACCACCTGATGGCCTCGGGCGGCGGCCGCGGCGTCCTGATGGGCGGCGTCCCCGGCGTCTACGCGGCCAAGACCGTGGTGATCGGCGCCGGCGTCTCCGGCATGAACGCCGCCGCCATCGCCCTCGGCATGCAGGCCGAGGTGCTGGTGCTGGACAAGAACATCGCCCGGCTGCGCGCCGCCGACGCCGACTACCGCGGCCACCTGCAGACCATCGCCTCGAACGCGTACGAGATCGAGAAGGCGGTGCTCGACGCCGACCTGGTGATCGGCGCGGTCCTGGTGCCGGGAGCGAAAGCGCCCAACCTGGTGCCGAACGAGCTGGTGTCGCGGATGAAGCCGGGCAGCGTGCTGGTCGACATCTCGATCGACCAGGGCGGCTGCTTCGAGGACTCGCGGCCGACCACGCACGCCGACCCCGTCTACCAGGTGCACAACTCGATGTTCTACTGCGTCGCGAACATGCCCGGCGCCGTGCCGCACACCAGCACGTACGCGCTGACCAACGTCACCCTGCCGTACGCGCTGGAGCTGGCCAACCGCGGCTGGCGCGACGCCGTCCGGCGCGACCCCGCCCTCGCCCTGGGTCTGAACACCCACGACGGGCACGTCACCTACGGCCCGGTCGCGGAGGCGCACGGCATGTCGACACTCAGCCTGAATGACGTCCTCGGCTAGGGCGATCCGCACCTATCTGGACCACCTCGGCGTCGAGCGGGGGTTGTCCCGCAACACGCTGTCCTCCTACCGCCGCGACCTCGACCGCTATGCGGAGTTCCTGGGCGAGCGCAGCCTGGCCGAGGTCACGGCGAACGACCTGGCCGAGCACCTCGCCGCGTTGCGCGCGGACGGTCTCTCCGCGGCGAGCGCCGCGCGGGCGATGAGCGCGGTCCGCGGGCTGCACCGTTTCGCCGCCCGCGAGGGCCTGGTCACCGACGACGTCAGCCGCGACGTCAAGCCGCCCGCGCCACCGAAGCGGCTACCCAAGGCGCTCGACCTCGACCAGGTTGAGCGCCTGCTGGCCGCGCCCGCCGGCGACGACGCGCTGGTGCTGCGGGACAGGGCGCTGCTGGAGTTCCTCTACGGCACCGGGGCGCGCATCTCGGAGGCCGTCGGCATGGCCGTGGACGACCTGGCGGAGGAGTCGGTCGTGCTGCACGGCAAAGGCGGCCGGACCCGGTTCGTACCCCTGGGCCGGTTCGCGCGCGCAGCGCTCGACGCCTACCTGGTGCGTGCCCGCCCGGCCCTGGCCGCCGGGGGGAAGGGCACGCCGTCGGTCTTCCTCAACGCCCGCGGCGGGCAGCTGTCGCGGCAGTCGGCGTGGACCATCCTGCAGCGGGCCGCGGCCGTGGCGGGAATCACGGTGGACGTCTCCCCGCACACGCTGCGGCACTCGTACGCCACCCACCTGCTCGACGGCGGCGCCGACGTCCGCGTCGTCCAGGAGCTGCTCGGCCACGCCTCGGTGACCACGACGCAGGTCTACACCTTGGTCACTGTGGAACGCCTCCGCGAGGTCTACGCCACTTCCCACCCCCGGGCACGCTGAAGAGGGATCGACGACACGCCGATGATTGACCCGGGACCGAGGGTGCGCTTGGCGTAGAGTCGGCGCGAGTCGGGAGGGGGCGAGCGCATGGCAGGCGGCAGCGATCAGGCGGAGGCCTGGACCTCGGCGCTCCGGGAGCAGCAGAGCTCGATCAACCTCGGCGCCGACCTGGGCCCGGCCGATCCGACGGCGTACACGATGCGGCGGCCCATCCCCGAGCCGATGCCCACCGACCGGCACGGCCCGGCCCGGATCATCGCGCTGGCGAACCAGAAAGGTGGCGTCGGCAAGACGACCACCACGATCAACCTGGGCGCCTCGCTCGCGGAGTACGGCCGCAAGGTGCTGCTCGTCGACTTCGACCCGCAGGGCGCCTGCTCGGTCGGCCTCGGCGTCAACCCGCACAACCTCGACCTCAGCATCTACAACCTGCTGATGCAGGACGATGTCACGGCCGAGGACGTGATCATCAAGACCGACGTGCAGGGCCTGCACCTGCTGCCGGCCAACATCGACCTGTCGGCCGCCGAGATACAGCTGGTCAACGAGGTCGCGCGGGAGATGGCGCTGGCCCGGGTGCTGCGTACGGTCCGCAAGGAGTACGACTTCATCCTGATCGACTGCCAGCCCTCGCTGGGCCTGCTGGCGATCAACGCGCTGACCGTCGCGCACGGCGTGCTCATCCCGCTGGAGTGCGAGTTCTTCTCGCTGCGCGGTGTGGCGCTGCTGCTGGACACGATCGACAAGGTTCGCGAGCGCCTCAACTTCGACCTCGAGCTCGAGGGCATCCTGGCGACCATGTACGACAGCCGCACCACGCACTGCCGCCAGGTGCTGCAGCGGGTGGTCGAGGCGTTCGGCGACAAGGTCTACCAGACCGTGATCACCAAGACGGTGAAGTTCCCGGAGAGCACGGTCGCGGGCGCACCGATCACGTCGCTCGACCCGGCGTCCTCCGGCGCGCGCAACTACCGCCAGCTCGCCCGCGAGCTCATCGCCGCGAGGGATGACCGGTAGTTGCTGTTCGCGCTCGGTCAGCCGGCGGCGTTCGCCGGACTCCTCATCGGATTCGTGCTCGCGTTGCTGCTGCGTGCGGTGGCCATCCGCCTCATGGGCAAGTGGGCGGGCCTCACCGACCGTCACGACTCGGTGCGGCCGCGCCTGCGTGAGGACGTCGACGCGTTCGGCGCGGTGGCCGCGGCCGTCGGCGGCGCCGGCTGGGGAAAGATCATCGACGTGGACGAGGTGCCGCGGTGGCGCGGCCGGGGACGCGCCGCGCTGGTCTTCGCGGCCGGCCCGATCTTCACCATCGTGGCTGCTCAGGTCGTCTTTCTCGCCTTCCGGCTATTCTACGGCTACGACGACGCCGCCTTCTCCTTCCTCAGCCCGTCCGACGTGTTGCGGGGGCAGTTCGAGGCGACCTTCGACGTGCAGCTGCTGCTGTCGATCGCGGTCGGCCTGCTCGGCTTCGGCCTGCTCTCGCTGCTGCCGATCCCGCCGCTGGACGGCTTCGGCCTGCTCTGGTCGGCGCAGCGCAACCCCGGCCGCGGCATGCAGGGTTACCGCCTGTGGTTCCAGGAGAAGAACCTCGGCGTCGTGGTGCTCCTGGTGTGCTGCTTCTTCCCGCTGAGTTATCCGCTGCTGCTGGTGCCGATCGACCTGCTCGGCGGCATCTTCATGCAGATCTGGGGATGATCGCCCGCACCAGTCACCTCGGCGTTTGTGCGGCGTTGAGGTGATCAAGGGCACTTCAACGACGCGGGTACGGGGGTGAGCACGTGAGCCTTGACCAGGTGGCCGGACCCGTGGTCTACGGTCAGCACGTGCCATCCGACCCAGCCGCCGCCTCGACCCCGGACGCCTCACCGCCTCCGGTCACCCTGCCCTCGCCGGACGCCGCGCCGTCCGCCGACGCCCCGCCCCCTGACGGCTCGGCGCCCGACGCAGCGGCGGCCGAGGCCGACTCCGGCAAGTTCACCGTGCGGCTGACCAACTTCACCGGCCCCTTCGACCTGCTGCTTCAGCTGATCGGCAAGCACAAGCTCGACGTCACCGAGGTCGCGCTGCACCAGGTCACCGACGACTTCATCGCCTACATCCGCGGCATGGGCGACGACTGGGACCTGGGCGAGGCCAGCGAGTTCCTCCTGGTCGCGGCGACCCTGCTGGACCTGAAGGCGGCCCGCCTCCTGCCCGCCGCCGAGGTCGAGGACGAGGAGGACCTGGCCCTGCTGGAGGCCCGCGACCTGCTCTTCGCCCGCCTGCTGCAGTACAAGGCCTTCAAGGAGGCGGCCTCGCACCTGTCCGAGCTGGAGATGCTGGGGGCGAGGCGGTGGCCGCGCGCGGTGGCGATGGAGCCGAGGTACGCCGAGGCGCTGCCGGAGCTGGTCCTGGGCATCGGCGCGGAACGCCTCTTCAAGCTCGCACTGAAGCAGTTCCAGCCGAAGCCGGGCCCGCCCGAGGTGTCGATCGCACACATCCACCAGGTGCGGGTCAGCGTCCGCGAGCACGCCACGCTGCTGCGCGACCGGCTGCGCAGGGCCGGCTCGGCGACGTTCAGCCTGCTGGTCGCCGACTGCGAGAACACCCTCGAAGTGGTGGCCCGCTTCCTGGCACTGCTGGAGCTCTACCGGGAGGGCCTGGTGGAGTTCGAGCAGCCGGTGTCGCTGGACGAGCTGACGGTCCGCTGGGTCGGCGGCGAGGCGGCCGACGCGGAGCTGGACATCGACGACTACGAGGGCAACCCGGCGGCGGCACAGCCGGAGGAACGGCCGGCGGAGTCAGTGACCGACGAGGACATAGCGGCCCTGGCCGGTGGCGTCGCCGCCGCGCTGGCCTCGGATACTTCCCCAGAACCGGAAATGCCGGATGAGGAGCAATCGTGAGCGACGAGCGACCCGAATCCCTGGCCTCGCAGGCCGCGTCCTGGGTGCCGCCGTGGGAGCGGGCACCGCGCACGCCCGACCGTGACTTCCAGGCGCGGGCGATGGCCGAGCATGAGGCCGCCGAGGCCGCCGACGGAGACGACGACAGCGACGGCGAGCCGTTCGAGCAGGGTGAGATCGAGCCGATCCCCGGGGAGGCTGACGAGCGCGGCACGGTTGACGCTCCGGTCGAGGTGCCGGGGCAAGAGCCGGCCGTGATGGACCCCGAGATCGAGGTGCCCGCCTCGATCGAGCAGGCCGAGGACGAGCCGGGTGAGGAGGGCCTGCCGGTCGACGCGCCGCTGCCCCCGGACGGTGACGACGCCGGCGACGTCTTCGACCTGGCGGCCGACGACGACGTGAGCGACGACGGCGAGGTCGACCTGCCGTTCTACGAGTTGCCGGCCACCGACGAAGCCCAGGCCGACGAGACACAGGCCGACGAGCCGGCGGAAGAGCAGCCGGAACGGGAACCCGAGCCGGAATCGCGCGCTGAGCGCGTACCCGGCGAATCGCCTTTGATCCCCGCTCAGGTCACCCCCATGGATGACGGCGAGTTGCGGGCCGCGCTCGAGGCGATCCTGCTGGTCGTGGACGAACCGGTCGCGGAGCTGCAACTCGCCCAGATCGTCGAGCAGCCGCCCGAGCGGGTCGGCGCGATGCTCGAGGACATCTCGGCCCGCTACACCGCGGCGGGGCACGGCTTCGACCTGCGGCGGGCCGCCGGCGGGTGGCGGCTCTACACCAGGCCGGAGTACGCCGCGTACGTGGAGAGGTTCGTCCTCGACGGGCAATCGGTGCGGCTGACGCAGGCCGCGCTCGAGACCCTGGCGGTGGTCGCCTACAAGCAGCCGGTGACCCGCTCGCGCATCTCGGCCATCCGGGGTGTGAACTGTGACGGCGTGATGCGTACCCTTGCTACGCGCGGCCTGATCGAGGAGTGCGGCACCGAGCCCGAGTCCGGCGCTCACCTGTACCGGACCACCGGTCTCTTCCTCGAGAAACTGGGCCTCGACTCGGTCGACCAGCTCCCCCCGCTGGCGCCGTTCCTGCCCGACGACGTGGAAGAAGTGCTTGATGCCTCACCAGGCTGAACCGGTCACCGCTGAGCGCCTGCAGAAGGTGCTGGCGTCCGCCGGTGTGGGATCCCGCCGCGCCTGCGAAGACCTGATCTTCCGCCGCCGCGTCACCGTGAACGGCAAGATCGCGAAGCTGGGCGACAAGGTCGACCCGGCGACCGCCGAGATCCACGTGGACGGCCAGCGGGTGATCACCGACACCAAGCTGGTCTACCTGGCGATGAACAAGCCGCGCGGGGTCGTCGCGTCGATGGACGACGAGAAGGGCCGCACCGAGCTGGCCGACTTCCTGAACACCTTCGAGCAGCGGGTGTTCCACGTCGGCCGGCTCGACGCCGACAGCGAGGGCCTGCTGCTGCTCACCAACGACGGCGCGCTCGCGCACAAGCTGATGCACCCGTCGTACGGGGTGTCGAAGACGTACCTGGCCGAGGTCGAGGGCCCGCTCCCCCGCGCGGTGGGCCGGGCGTTGCAGTCGGGCGTCGAGCTGGAGGACGGACCGGCGAAGGTCGACTCGTTCCGCCTGGTCGACACGCTGGGCAAGGTGGCCCAGATCGAGATCGTGCTGCACGAGGGCCGTAAGCACATCGTGCGCCGCATGATGGACGAGGTGGGCCACCCGGTGCTGCGCCTGATCCGCACGGCGGTGGGCCCGATCCGGCTGGGCGACATGCGCCCCGGCGGCTTCCGCCACCTCTCCAACGCCGAGATCGCGGCCCTGTTCAAGGCCGTCGGCGACTAGGCCGTATTCGCCGGCGCGAGCCGGAAGATGCGGATCTCCCGGTTCTCGGCGCGCCGGGCGTAGGCGGCGTAGGCCGGCCAGATCGTCAGCAGGAGTTGCCAGAGTCGCTCGCGCTCGGCCCCGGTCGTGAGCGACGCCCGCACGTCGACCTCGCGACCGTCGACGGTCAGGCGGGCGGCCGGGTGCGCGAGCAGGTTCGCCGTCCACGCGGGGTGGTGGGACTGGCCCCAGTTGGAGCCGATGACCACGTACGCGTCGCCGTCGATCAGGTAGAGCAGCGGCTGTGTGCGGGGCAGACCGGACTTCCGGCCGGTCGTGGTGATCAGCAGGGACGGCAGCTGCTTGCGGCCGATCACCGACCAGCGCCCGCCGGTGAGTTGATGGAGGCGCCGGTCGACCGGCGTCAGCAGCCGGCCCGTGGTGGCGAACCAGGGCTTGGTGCCGAGCCGCCGCAGCAGCGTCGAATATCGCGACATCGGATCAGTATCGGGCCGGACGATGCACCATGCGAACCACTCCGCTGCCGTACCGGGGATCTCGCCGCACAGGAGGACCTCTGGGTGTCGCCCTTAAGCCTCCAGGATTTCCACGATCTCCCTGCCGTTCTTCACCCGGCCGACCCAAGCCGACCAGTGATTGCGGCGGCGGCGATCAGTTTCCTGATCAGAAGGGGGGTGCGTCCTCACCTCCAGTAGTTTTTTATTGAGTAGACGCTTTAATCATACTACTGGGGTTTTTTTATGTCAAAAATTATTTTCACGCATAAAAAACGCTCTAAACCCTTTCACTTCAAGGATAGC
>NZ_JBFAZH010000294.1:0-7568 GCF_040681735.1 Actinoplanes sp. NPDC051633
GCACCGGCCCGCGGGCCGCGCTCGAGGCCGGTCCCGGAGCCGGTCCCGCGGCCGGACGGCGACGCCGGGCCCGATAAGGACGGCACCCAGCAGTGATGGTCGAGGGCGACACCGTCGAGCTCGTGGTGGGAGCGCCGGCGCACGGCGGGCACTGCGTGGCGCGCATCGGGGGCGAGCACGGCCGGGTGGTGTTCGTCCGGCACGCGCTGCCGGGGGAGCGGGTCACCGCGCGGATCACCGAGATGCACAAGGGCTATTGGCGCGCCGACGCGATCGAGATCCATGAGGCCTCGGCCGACCGGGTGACGCCGCCGTGCGCGTACGCGAAGCCCGGTCTTTGCGGGGGTTGCGACCTGCAGCATGTCAGCGACCACGCGCAGCTGGAATGGAAGACCGCCATCGTCCGCGAGCAGTTGTCGCGGCTCGGCGGTGTCGAGTCGGACGTGCGGGTCGAGCGCCTGGCCGGCGGGCTGCTGGGGTGGCGGTCGCGGGTGCGCTACGCGGTGGACGCCGCCGACCGGCCGGGCCTGCTGCGGCACCGCTCGCACGAGGTGGTGGCGATCGACCGCTGCCTGATCGCGCACCCGCACATCCAGGAGCTTGACGTGCTGAGCCATCGGTGGCCGGAGGCGGGCGGCGTCGCGACCGTCGCGTCCACCGGCGGCGACGTCAGCGTGCTGGCCCTGCCCACGGCCGGCAGCCAGTCACCGACCGACGACCCGGGCCCCACGGGCGTGCTGCTCGACGGCCCGGCCGAGGTCCGCGAGTTCGCCGCCGGCCGCGAGTGGACCGTGCCCGCCGAGGGGTTCTGGCAGGTGCATCCGGCCGCGGCGGACACCCTGGTGGGCGCGGTGCTCGACATGCTGGGCCCGAAGCCGGGGGAGACCGCCTGGGACCTGTACGGCGGGGCGGGGCTCTTCGCGGCCGCGGTGGCCGGGCGGACCGGGGCGCGGGTGACCGTGGTCGAGTCGGCACCGGACGGGGTGGCGGCGGCCCGGCGCAATCTCGCGGATCTACCGACCGTGGAAGTGGTCGCCGCCCGGGTGGAGACCGCGCTGCGCAAGCGGCGGATCACCGGCCCGGTCGACCTGGTGGTGCTGGATCCGCCGAGGGCCGGGGCGGGCGCCGACGTGGTCAAGGCGATCGCGGCCGCCGGGCCACGGGCGGTCGCCTACGTGGCGTGCGACCCGGCGGCGCTGGGCCGGGACATCGGGACGTTCCGGCGGCTCGGCTGGACGATGACCGAGATACGCGCGTACGACTGCTTCCCGATGACCCGGCACGTCGAGAGCGTGGCCCTGCTGACGCGCTAGCTGACCGTCGCGGGCCGGTCGGTGGGGCCGGGACCCGGCTTCGGGCTCTCGCTGTCACCGCCGTCGCCGCCGCCGTCGCCCTGACCGGCGTGCGGGTCGTCGGAGAACGTGACCTCGTCGAACGGATCCTCGCCGGAGAAGACGCGGTCGGCCTGTGCCGGGTCGTACTCGTTCGTCCACTTGCCGACCAGCACCGTGGCGATGGCGTTGCCGGCGAAGTTGGTCAGCGCCCGCGCCTCGGACATCAGCCGGTCGATGCCGACGATCAGGCCGACGCCCGGCACCAGGTCGGGCCGGTGGCTCTGCAGGCCGCCGGCCAGCGTGGCCAGGCCGGCGCCGGTGACCCCGGCGGCGCCCTTGGACGCCACGATCATGAAGAGCAGCAGGGAGATCTGCTCACCGATGCTCAGTGGGTTGTCCATCGCGTCGGCGATGAACAGCGACGCCATGGTCAGGTAGATGGCGGTGCCGTCGAGGTTGAACGAGTAGCCGGTCGGCACCACGATGCCCACCACCGGGCGGCTCACGCCGAGATGGCCCATCTTGGCGATCAGCCGGGGCAGCGCGGACTCCGACGACGAGGTGGACAGGATCAGCAGGAACTCGCGGGCCAGATATCTGAACAGTTTGAACACCGACATGCCGGCGGCCAGCCGCAGCAGCGTGCCGAGCACCACGAAGACGAAGAGCAGACAGGTGACGTAGAAGCCGACCATGATCGCGGCCAGGCTCTTGAGCGCGTCGAAGCCGGTCGCGCCGACCACCGCCGCCATCGCGCCGAACGCGCCGATCGGGGCGAGCCACATGATCATCGCGAGGATCTTGAAGATCAGCCGCTGGATCACGCCGATCGCGTGGACCACCGGCTCGCCGCGGGCGCCGAGCGCCTGCACCGCGAAGCCGACGAGCAGCGCCACCAGCAGCGCCTGTAGCACCTCGCCGGAGGTCAGCGAGCTGAGCAGGGTGTCCGGAATGATGCCGAGGACGAAGTCGGTGGTGCTTTTCGCCTCCTCGCTCACCTGGGCCTGACCGGTCTCGGCCAGTTCCGTGCTGAGGTTGAGGCCGGCACCGGGCTTGAGGATGTTGCCGACCACCAGCCCGATCGCCAGGGCCACGGTGGACATCAGCAGGAAGTAGCCCAGTGCCAGGCCGCCCACCTTGCCGACCTGGGCGGCCCGCCGGATGGAACCGACACCGAGGACGATCGTGCAGAAGATGATCGGCGAGATCATCATCTTGATCAGATTCACGAAGCCGGTGCCGAGCGGCCGCAGCTCCTTGCCGAACTCGGGGAAGAGGAAGCCGACCGCGATGCCGAGGGCCATCGCGACGAGCACTGCGATGTACAGGAAGTGGCTGCGGTCGCGCCGTTGCGATGGTGCGGCGGTGGTATCGACGGTCATGCAGTGTTTCTAACGTACTTTGCGACCTTGGTCACCGTGTAGATGGTGTGTAGGTGCGCCCGTACGCCCGTTCATGATCGCTGCCATCCGCGCGAACGTAGATACACTCGGCTGTCATGAGCGAAGCCCTCCCCACTCCGTACGGCCTGCTCGGCTCGATCACCGCACCCGCCGACCTCAAGCGGCTGACGCCCGAGCAGTTGACGCTGCTCGCGGCGGAGATTCGTGACTTCCTGGTGGCCAAGGTGTCGCGCACCGGGGGTCACCTCGGCCCGAACCTCGGCGTGGTGGAGATGACGCTGGCCCTGCACCGGGTCTTCGACTCCCCGCTCGACCGGATCCTCTTCGACACCGGCCACCAGGCGTACGTGCACAAGATGGTCACCGGGCGGCAGGGCGGCTTCGACCTGCTCCGCCGGCGCGGGGGCCTCTCCGGCTATCCGAGCCGGGCGGAGAGCGAGCACGACCTCATCGAGAATTCCCACGCCTCCACCGCGCTGTCGTACGCGGACGGCGTCGCCAAGGCCTTCGCGCTGCGCGGCGAGGACAGGCACACGGTGGCCGTGGTCGGCGACGGCGCGCTCACCGGGGGCATGTGCTGGGAGGCGCTCAACAACATCGCGGCGAGCAACAACCGGGTCGTCATCGTCGTCAACGACAACGGCCGGTCCTACGCGCCGACCATCGGCGGCCTGGCCGACCACCTCTCCACGCTGCGGCTCAACCCCGGTTACGAGAAGGTGCTGGACCTGGTCAAGGAGGCGCTGGGCTCGACGCCGATGGTCGGCAGGCCGATGTACGAGGTGCTGCACGCGGTCAAGCGCGGCATCAAGGACGCGGTGAGCCCGCAGCCGATGTTCGAGGACCTGGGGCTCAAGTACGTCGGGCCGGTCGACGGGCACGACCAGCAGGCGATGGAGTCGGCGCTGCGCAAGGCCAAGGGCTTCAACGCACCGGTGATCGTGCACGCGGTGACCCGCAAGGGCTACGGCTACCGCCCGGCCGAGGACGACGAGGCCGACTGCCTGCACGGCCCGAGCAGCGCGTTCGACATCGAGACCGGCAAGCTGCTGGCGGCCCCGGCGGTGAAGTGGACACACGTCTTCGCCGAGGAGCTCGTCGCGGTCGCCGACGAGCGGCCCGACATCGTCGGGATCACCGCCGCCATGGCCGAGCCGACCGGCATCGCCACGCTGGCGAAGAAGTACCCCGAGCGGGTCTTCGACGTGGGCATCGCCGAGCAGCACGCCACCACCTCGGCGGCGGGCCTCGCGATGGGCGGCCTGCACCCGGTGGTCGCGGTCTATGCCACCTTCCTCAACCGGGCCTTCGACCAGGTTCTGCTGGACGTCGCGATGCACGGGCTGCCGGTGACCTTCGTGCTGGACCGGGCCGGGATCACCGGGCCGGACGGGCCGAGTCACTACGGCATCTGGGACATGAGTGTCTTCGGGGTGGTGCCCGGCCTGCGGATCGCCGCGCCGCGCGACGCCGCCACGCTGCGCGAGGAGCTGCGGGAGGCGGTCGCGGTGGAGGACGGGCCGACCGTCCTGCGCTTCCCGACCGGCTCGGTGGCGGCCGACCTGCCGGCGTTGCGCCGGGTCGGCCCGGTCGACGTGCTGCGCGAGGACGTGCGCAAGGACGTGCTGCTGGTCGCGGTGGGCGCGTTCGGCGCGCTGTGCATGGACGCGGCCGAGCGGATCGCCGAGCAGGGGTACGGGGTCACGGTCGCCGACCCGCGCTGGGTCCGTCCCGCCCCGATCGAGCTGGCCGCGCTGGCCCGGGAGCACCGGCTGGTGGTGACCGTCGAGGACGGCATACGCGCCGGTGGGGTCGGTGACGCGGTGGCGAGCATGCTGCGCGACGCGGGTGTCAGCACGCAGCTGCGCGATTTCGGGGTGCCGGCCGGCTTCCATCCGCACGGCACCCGCGCCGAGATCCTGGCAAGCCTGGGCCTGACGCCGCAGGACGTGGCCCGCGAGGTGACCGAGACAATCTCGCATCTCGAGGGAGAGCACGCGTCCCTCTGACTCCTCGCCGCGAGCGGTTTCGTTATTGAGCCGTTACCTTGGGTGTATGGCGGCAGAGTCCTTCGGTGGCAACACCATCATCATCGACCTGGGCCTGGAGCGTGGCGAGCCGGAGACGTACGAGTCGCCGACCCGGCCGACCACGCCCGGATGGTTCGTCGCGACCGCGCTGGCACTCGTCGTCCTGGTCTTCTCCGGCGCGTCCGCCGCACCCCCGCCGCCGGCGCTGTCGACGATGCTCAGCCTGCGGGTCGGCCCGGCCGACTCGTACGCACTGACCGACCGGCAGGAGCTGCTCGCACAGACCGAGGGCATGATCGCCGCCTATGACCTGCACACCGGCGAGCTGCGCTGGGAGGCCGAGTCGGACCGGCCCACGTACCGCATACGGACGGCCGCCGGGCTGGTCCTGATGCGGCCGTGGACGTACGGGCCGGGCCAACCGCGGACGACCGCGCTGTCGCTCGGCGACGGCACCACGTACTGGAAGCACGAAGGCACCGTGATGACCCTGCCCGGATCGTCGACGCTGCTGGCGGTGTCGGCGGTCCGCAGCGGCGGCACCAACCGGCGGGTGCAGGGCCCGATCGAGGCGCTCGACCCGCTCACCGGCGTGGCGCAGTGGCGGGCCGACGTGCCGCGGACGGCGGTGCTGCTGGGCGTGCCGGGGCCGGGCGACAGCGGGTCGCGGATGATGCTGGTGCACGACAACCGGACCATGACCGTGCACGACCTGAGCACCGGCGAGCAGCTGGGCGTCGCCGAGCTGCCGCCGGCCAACTACGGCCCGGAGAACCCGGTGCTGTCCGGCGGGCTGGTGCTGCTGCGGCACCTCGGGCGCTACGGCGTGGTGATCTCCGCGTACGACCCGGTCACCCTGCAGCGGGTGTGGCAGCGCTCGGCCGGGCGGGCGTACGAGGTGCACGACTGCGCGCCGGTGGCCTGTCTGATCGCGCCGGACGGGATCCACGCCGTCGACCCCGCGACCGGCGTGGAGAGGTGGTTCCAGCCCAGGTGGCGCAGCGTGGAGACGCGCGGCACGATGACGATCGCGTACGGCTCGGTGTCCGGCGCGCCCGATCCCATCGGTGTCGTCGACCCCGCCACCGGCAAGGTGCTGGTGCCGCTGTCGGGGTGGCGGCTGGTCGGCGGGACGGGCGGCGACCATCTCCTGGTGACCCGCGAGGTCGAGGCCGGCGCACGTACCATGGTCGCCGTCGCGGCGCCGGGCACCCCCGGGCCGCGTCCGCTGGCCGACCTGCCGCCGGGCACCGGCGACTGTCAGTCCGCGCCGGGGCGGCTGGTGTGCCGGTCGACCACGGGTGAGCTGGTCGTCTGGTCGTACGCGAAGAAGGAGTGACCCGTGGCGGTGATCGAGCTCGATCTCGACGCGCCGCCCGAACCTCCAGCCGAACTACCCGCGCACCGCTACCGCTGGGCCGCCCTCGCCGCGGTGGCCGCGCTCCTGCTCACCCTCGGTGGCGCCGCGCCCGCGGTCTCCGTGCTGTGGCGCCCGCTCGGCACGATCCCCTTGGACGGACAGGGCTGGTGGACCGTCGCCGGCGACCGCGTGTACACCCTGAACGACGCCGAGGTTCAGGCCTGGCGGGTGTCGGCGACCTCGCTGGCGCGGGACTGGGCCGTCACCCTGCCGGGCGCCCAGGCCACCGCTGACGCCCGGATCTACATCGGCGGCCGGCTGATCGTGACCGGCGACGCCCTGGTGGCACAGACGTCGGACTTCACGGCATCGGTGCTCGACCCGGAGTCGGGCCGGCTCCGCTGGCGGTCGCCGAGCCCGGTCGAACAGGTGATGCACGGTGTCGGACTGTCCCGTAGGACGACGTTCCGCCCCGGCACCGAGTATGACCAGGACAGCGGCGACCCCGGTGAGCTGTACGTGTCGGACGACGGGATACCGCACATCGAGCCGCCGATGCGTACCGATCTGCGCGGCACCGATCTCAACACCGGTCGCGAGCTGTGGAACCTTCGCGCGGCCGGCTCGGTCTTCACCACGTCCGCCGGCGGCGTCGTGCTGATGATCGCGTCCGACCGGATAGCGCTGATCGACCCGCGCACCGGGGCGATCCGCCAGGAACGGCCGGTCAAGGGCCTGACCTGGGGGCGGACGATCGGCGACCTGGTGCTGGTCCGGCAGGGCGACCGGATGCTGGCCTATGACGCGCACACCCTCGAGCCGCGGTGGCAGGCGCCGGGCGGGCTGCCCGACGACGACGCCGACGTCGGCTACTGCGAGAACCTGGTGTGCCGGCCCACCGACGACGGTATGGAGGTCCTCGACGAGGCCACCGGCGCCGTCCGGTGGCGAGCCGCGCCCAAAGCGAGCCTGCGGGGCAGCGGCGACGACGTGCTCGAGTCCGACACTCTGACGCAGACGCCGTGGCGGCTGCTGGACCGGCGCACCGGCGAGCTGCGCACGTCGCTGGCCCATTGGCAGACGGTGGTGCAGGGCGACGGGATGATCCTGAGCCGCTGGGAGGCGGGGGCCGGGTCGCGGGTGTTCGCGGTGGCCCGCAACGGGGCGGTGCAGCCGCTGGGCCGGGCCGACCCCGGGTCCCAGGACTGCCGCGGAAACGAGCCGATCGTGTCCTGCCGCAACGGCAACGGCATCGACTTCTTCGCCTACCGCTGACACGGCGGCGCCCTGTGGACGGCGCCCGGAAAACGTCATACCCGGCCCCTAGTCTGCGACCCACCCAGTGCCGGGGTGGGGGAGGCGGCGGGGCCGCGGCCGGGGCGGCGCCGGGCGCTGATCGCGCGGCTAATGCTTTCGCGTTCCGGCGAGCGCAGAATCAGGC
>NZ_JBFAZH010000295.1:0-7564 GCF_040681735.1 Actinoplanes sp. NPDC051633
GTGCCGGTGTCTGGATTGCGCACCGGAGCTGGGGGTGGCGCTCGCCGCCGCCGAGCGCAGCGGCGACCGGCTGGGTCAGGCCACCGCGCTGCGGCTGCTGTCCCGGGCCGAGATCCGGATCGGGCTGCTGACCGAGGCCGACGAGAAGATGCGCCGCTCCCGCGACATCTATGCCGACCTGGGCGACGACTCCGGCGAGGCGCAGGCCGAGCACAACCTGTCCGAGCTGAGCATGGTGCGCGGCGACATGGCGCGCGGCCGCGCACACGCCGAGCGGGCGGTCGAGCTGTACCGCCGGGCCGGCAACCGCGACGGCGAGGCCCGCGCGCTGAACGCCGTCGGATGGCTGGCCGCCAACATGGGCGACTACGACGTCACCATCGCCCGCTGCTCGGAGGCGCTCGCCGTGCAGGAGGTCAGCGGCGACCGCAACGGGCAGGCCGCCACCCTGGACAGCCTGGCGGTGGCCTTCGAGGCGCAGGGCGATCTGCCGCGCGCCGCGGAGCTGTACCAGCGCTCGTCCGACCTGTTCCGCGAGTCGGCGGACCGCTTCCACACGGCCGAGGTGCTGATCCGGCTCGGCGCCGCCCGCGAGGTGCTGGGCGACCCGGCGGCCGCCCGCGCCGCGTGGCAGGAGGCGCTCGGCTTCTATGTCGAGATCGGCGACGAGTCCGCGGCCGACGTGCTCCGCCGGCTCGACGCGCTGGACCAGAGCGGGGCCGGACGCTGACGAGGACCCTCGCTACCGCTACGGTGCAGCTCATGGCGGACAATGACATCGCGGCGGCGGTCAGGGCGGGTTACGCGTTCACCGGGCCGGTTCTCGAGCTCGGCGCCCTGGTCACCGGGGACACCACCGACCCCACCGCCAAGGTGCGCATCCCGCTGTCGATGGTGAACCGGCACGGACTGGTCGCGGGCGCCACCGGCACCGGCAAGACGAAGACGTTGCAGGGCATGGCCGAGCAGCTCTCCGCGGCCGGCGTCCCGGTGTTCCTGGCCGACATCAAGGGCGACCTGTCCGGGATGGCGGCGCCCGGTGAGGCCAGCGAGCGGGTCACCACGCGGGCCCGGGAGATCGGGTACGATTGGCAGCCGGCCTCGTACCCGGTGGAGTTCTTCGCGCTCGGCGGGCACGGCACCGGTGTCCCGGTCCGGGCCACGATCACGTCGTTCGGGCCGACGCTGCTGTCCCGGGTCCTCGGGCTGAACGACGTCCAGGAGTCCTCGCTCGGCCTGGTCTTCCACTTCGCCGACCAGCACGCGCTGCCCCTGCTCGACCTGGCCGACCTGCGCGCGGTGATCCAGCACCTCACCTCACCGGCCGGCGCCGCGGAGCTGGCCGAGCTCGGCGGGCTGTCCAAGGCGACCGCCGGGGTGATCCTGCGCGAGCTGATCGCGTTCGCGGACGCCGGCGCGAACGACTTCTTCGGCGAGACCGAGTTCGACACCCGCGACTTCCTGCGGGTGACGCCGGACGGCCGCGGCGTCGTCAGCATCCTCGAGCTGCCCAGCCTGCAGAGCCGGCCGGAGCTGTTCGCCACCTTCCTGATGTGGTTCCTGGCCGACCTGTTCCAGGATCTGCCCGAGGTCGGCGACGTCGACAAGCCCAAGCTGGTGTTCTTCTTCGACGAGGCGCACCTGCTCTTCCGCGACGCGTCCAAGGAGTTCCTCAGCGCCATCACCCAGACCGTGCGGCTGATCCGCTCCAAGGGCGTCGGCATCTTCTTCGTCACACAGACGCCCAAGGACGTGCACGGCGACGTGCTGGCCCAGCTCGGCAACCGGGTCCAGCACGCGCTGCGGGCATACACGCCGGAGGACGCCAAGGCGCTCAAGGCGACCGTCTCGACCTTCCCGAGGTCCGGGTACGACCTGGAGGAGGTGCTCACCCAGCTGGGCACGGGCGAGGCGATCGTGACGGTGCTGTCCGAGCGCGGCGCGCCGTCGCCGGTGGCGTGGACCCGGCTGCCCCCGCCGCGGTCCCTGATGGCTCAGGTCGACGCCGCGGTGTCGAGCGGGATCGTGGCCGGATCGCCGCTGAATGCTCGATACAGCGCGCGGATCGATCGTGAGTCGGCCTACGAGATGCTGCTGAAGAAGGTTGCGGTTCCACCGCCCGCGGCCGAGAAGCCGGCGCAGGCACCGCATGCGGAGAAGCCGGCGCCCAAGAAGGACGAGAAGTCCTTCCTGGAGAAGGCGCTGGGCAACTCGACCGTGCGGAGTGCCCTGCGCACGGCGGCGACCGCGGCGGGCCGCGAAATCGCTCGCTCGATCTTCGGCGCCGCCAAACGTCGGCGCTGACCCGATGAATCAGCCCGCGCCGGGACGGACGACGCCGTTCTCGTATGCGTAGACGACGGCCTGGACACGGTCGCGCAGGCCGAGTTTGCCGAGCATCCGGGCGACGTGGGTCTTCACGGTGGCCTCGCTGACGATCAGTGTCGCGGCGATCTCGGCGTTGGAAAGCCCGCGGGCCACGTGGTGCAGTACTTCGAGCTCCCGCTCGGTGAGCGCGGCGACCTCGGGCGGGACCGGTCGCGCCGCCGGCGTGCCGGCGAACTGTTCGATCACCCGGCGGGTGACGGCCGGGTCGAGCAGACCGGCGCCGGACGCGACGATTCGGATGGCCCGCACCAGGTCCTCCGGCGGAGCCGTCTTGAGCAGGAAGCCGCTGGCCCCGGCGCGCAGGGCGTCGTAGACGTGCGAGTCGACGTCGAAGGTGGTCAGCACGACGATCCGGGTGGCGATCGGGTCGTGGGCCACCAGGCGGCGGGTCGCGGCGATCCCGTCCAGTCGCGGCATCCTGATGTCCATGAGGGTGACGTCCGGCCGGAGCCGGCGTGCGGACGTCACCGCCTCGATGCCGTCGCCGGCCTCACCCACGACGGTGATGTCGGCCTCGGCGGCCAGGATCAGCCGGAATCCGGCGCGGACCATCGCCTGATCGTCGGCCAGCAGGACGCGAATCATGGCGAGCTCTCCAGGCTGCGCGTGTCCAGCGGAGGGGGTACGGGCAGAACCGCGTGCACGGCGTACCCGCCGGCCGGGCGGGGACCTATGTCGACGGTTCCCCGATAAAGTGCGGCGCGCTCCCGGATGCCGACGTGCCCGTGTCCGCCCGGCCGCACCGCCGCGCCGCCCACGCCGTCGTCGCTGACCCGTAGCTCGACCGCCGTAGGCCCGTAGTCGACGGTGCAGTCGACCCGGCTCGCGGCGGCGTGCCGCAGCACATTGGTGACCGCCTCCTGAACGATCCGGTATGCGGCCAGGTCGACGCCCGCCGGCAGTGGCCGAATATCGCCGGTGACCTTCAGGACGGCGTCGATCCCCCCGGCCCTGGCCGGCTCGAGCAACTCCGCGACGCGAGCCAGGCCCGCCGCCGGCACCGGCTGGTCGGCCTCGGATGTGCGCAGCACGCCGAGCATGCGTTGTACCTCCGCCAAGGCCTCCCGCCCGGTCTGCTCCACGGCCTCCAGGGCGGCCCGTTCCTCGATCTGGTCCGGGCGCAGCAACCGGCGCACCCCGCCCGCGTGCATCGTCATCACGCTGATGCTGTGCCCGATCACATCATGCAGCTCGCGGGCGATCCGAAGACGTTCCTCGCTGACCGCCGTGGCCGCCCGCCACTGTGCATCGTGCTCGGCGAGCGCGGCGCGTTGCTCCGACAGTTGGGCGCGCAGTGTCCGGTTGGCGATGGTCCGGCCGCCGAGCCAGCCGCTGCCGCTGAGCAGCCATGCGTACGCGATGTCCTCGACCGCCAGGCCCGTCTCCCGGACGACTGCGACGGCCAGCAGACCGAGCGTGATCGCCAACGCCACGCCGGGACGACGCGCATGGTAGCCGGCGGACACGATGACGCCGAATGCGGCGATGAACGAGATGAATCCGGAGTTCGAGTCGGCACCGAGGAAGGCGGGTACCACGCCGAGCGCGGTCAGCACAACGACCAACGTGCCCAGCGGCGCGATCCGGTGCCAGGCCGACGCGAGCGTACCGATCAGGTACGCGGCGGCCAGTGCCGGGCGGGGCGCACCGACCATGACGCCGGTCCACACCTCGGCCTGAGCGCCGGCGGCGACCACCGCGGCCGCGGCGAGGTCGACGGGCGGGGCGTCCACCGGAGCATGAGGTCACGGTACGGCGCTTGCGCCCTCGAACGAGTCAGCCGACAGAGCGATCTGCACACTCCTTCGCGTACATCCATCGGTGGACGCCGAACCAGCCTCCGTGCCGACGACGCGCGGCTCGACCCGGCGCGAGAGTGGCCACCGACCCCGACCGGCGGACCAGCTCCGGTCACATCTCTCACGGAGAGGCAGGCTCATGTCGACCACGGCATCCACCGCACAGCGGCTGCGCAGATACACCATGGGCAGCGCACTGATCATCTTTCCGGCCCTGCTGGTGGCGCAGGGACCACTCGATCCCGCATCGGGCGGCACCGGTGAGGTCATGTACACCGCCGCCACACAGCATCGCGGAACGCTCACCATCTCGGCCGTGCTGTTGCTGATCTCGGGCTTCCTGATGGCCCCCGCGGCGACGGGGATCCTGCACCAGGCCCGCGATCGCGGCGCCGGCCTCGCCAACCTGGCCGCGGTCCTGGCCGTACTGGGTGGCTTCGGCCACGCGGCGATCGCGATGTTCTACATCTTCGCGCTGCCGCTCGACGGCGGCGACCGGCAGCAGATGGTGGACTACGTCGAGCGGCTCAACGCAGGCCCGGTGATCGGAGCAGTCGCGTTCCCGCTCATCCTCTGCTTCGGTCTCGGCGTGCTCGCCATGGCCTGGGCAGCGTTGCGCGCCGGGCTCATCGGCTGGTGGGGCCCGGCCGTCGTCACGGCGATCATCCTGTCGCACCTGCTGCTGCCGGATCCGCCCGACGTCGTCGGCCTGATCGGCCTCGTCGGATTGGCCGTCGTCTTCGGGCACCTGGGACTGCGGATCCTGCGCATGACCGACGCCCAATGGGGCGGCACGCCGCACCCGGCGACAACGCCGGTACCAGCGCACGCATGACGGCCGCGTATCGCCCCAGGACGGATCGTCGCCACCACGACGATCCGTCCGGGCGACGCGATCTCAGCTCAGGAACGGGGCGATCTGAGTGAGGTCGGCCTCGCTCAGGCGATCGGTGCTGGTGTTGCGGTGATGCCAGAACGGGTAGCGCAGCGGCGAGCCGCTCACGTCGTCGAGCGCCTTGATCTCGTCGTCGCTCAGCGTCAGGTCGGCCGCCGCCAGGTTGTCGCGGAGTTGTTCCGCGGTGCGTGCGCCGACCACCAGCGACGTCACGCCCGGCTTGGCCAGCAGCCAGGCCAGCGACACCTGGGCCGCCGAGACGCCGTGCGACTCGCCGATCTTCACCGCGAGCTCGATGGTGTCGTACAGCTTGTCCTCGTCGTTGATCGGCGGCTCCGACCAGTCCGACAGGTGCCGGCTGCCGGCCGGCGCCTCGACGCCGCGCCGGTACTTGCCGGACAGCAGGCCACCGGCCAGGGGGCTCCACACCAGGATGCCGAGACCCTGGTCGACGGCCAGCGGGACGTGCTCGGCCTCGATGTCGCGGTTCTGCAGCGAGTAGTAGACCTGCTGGCTGGCGAACCGCTCGAGCAGCCGCGAGTCCGAGATCGCCAGCGCCTTCATCAGGTGCCAGGCGGCGTAGTTGGAACAGCCGATGTAGCGGACCTTGCCGCTGCGCACCAGGTCGTTCAGCGCGGTCAGGGTCTCCTCGAGCGGGGTGTGCCCGTCCCACTCGTGCGCCTGGTAGAGGTCGATGTAGTCGGTCCTGAGGCGGCGCAGGCTGGCCTCGGCGCCGCGGATGATGTGGTGGCGGGACAGGCCGGCGTCGTTCGGCCCGTCGCCCATCGGCATCCGCACCTTGGTGGCGATCAGCACGTCGTCGCGGTTGGCGCCGAGCGCCTCGCCGAGAATCTGCTCGGACAGGCCGGCCGAGTAGACGTCGGCCGTGTCGATGAGGTTGACGCCGGCATCGCGGGCGATCGCGATCTGCTCGCGGGCGCCGGCGACGTCGATCTTGCCGACGGGGCCGGCCCACCCCGTCCCCCCGAAGCCCATCGTGCCGAGCGTGAAGGTGGAGACCCGGAGCCCGGACCGTCCCAGTTGCCGATACTGCATGTCACTGCCTCTCGTCGGAGCCACACCAGTCTTCACCCTGCACCGTATGCCGCGGTGTTTCCACTCGGCGGGGTATGACTAGTGCGTGACCATGCCGACATGCCCGACCAGCACCCGCCTCTACGAGCGGGGAAAGGTCATCGAGGAGGACTTCGGTCCCGACCGGGTCGACGAGCTGATGAAGGCGCACCCCGACGCGGTGCTGTGGCTCGACCTGCTGGACCCGGGCACGGCCGACCTGGCGGCGATCCAGGCGCAGTTCGGGCTGCACCCGCTGGCCATCGAGGACGCGGTGGACGACCACCAGCGCCCCAAGCTGGACCACTACCGCGGCCACCTGTTCCTCAACGTCTACGCGGTCAAGGTGCACACCCAGGACTCGACGCCGTCGTTGGACAAGACCGAGATCAGCGCCTTCGTCACCGAGCGGGCGCTGATCACCGTGCACAAGTCCAAGGGTGACCTGGACGCCCTCCGGGCCCGGTGGGACCAGGACGCCGAGGGGCTGGCCGCGGACATGGGCGTCGGCTTCCTGCTCTACGCGCTGCTCGACGTGGTGGTCGACGGCCAGCTGGCCGCCGCGCAGACGCTCGACGTGGCGATGGACGGCACCGAGGACGAGATGCTCGAGGAGGGTGGTGCGCCGCGGCGAGCCCGAATGTACGGCTTCGCGATCCGGCGCCTGCTCTGGAACCTGCGGCGGGCGGTCGCGCCGATGAGCGGCCTGGTCGACGATCTGCGGCACACGACCCATCCGATCTCCGACGAGAACCTGGGCCCCTACCTGCGGGACGTCGACGATCACGCGCGGCGGGCCGCGGAGCTGATCGAGATGGCGCGCGAGCGGATCAACGAGCTGCTCGAGGCCGACCTCAACGAGCAGAGCAACGCGCTCAACGACATCACCCGCAAGCTGGCGGCGTGGGCCGCGGTGATCGCCGTCCCGACGCTGATCACAGGATTCTTCGGCCAGAACGTTCCATTCCCGGGGTACGAGAAATGGAGCGGTTTCCTCTTCAGCGCGTGCCTGCTGGCCTTCTCCGCCGGCGGCCTGTACCTCTACCTGAAGTCCCGCAGGTGGCTCTAGCCGCCGTCTCCCGGGCCGGTGGGCTCGTCGGTCGGCGGGGCTGTGGGCTCGGTCGGCGGGGGTGTGGTCGTCGGAGAGGTGGTCGGGTGGGTGCCGGAGCCGTTGCCATCGCCATCGCCGTTGCCGCCGCTCGAGCGGCACGACAGCTCCAACGTGATCGACTTCGTCGTGGTGCCTGCCGGTGAGGTCACGGCCAGGGAGACCTTCGGGTTGGAGTATCGGCCGGGGGACAGGGCCCGGCCGGCGCGGATCGAGATGAACTTCGTCTCGGCCCTGTCGAAGGTCAGGCTGCCGGTGTCCAGCGTGGAATCGCCGGACCACCAGCGGTAGGAGACCTTC
>NZ_JBFAZH010000296.1:0-7532 GCF_040681735.1 Actinoplanes sp. NPDC051633
TGAACCCGGATCCGGCGGTGGCGGCCGCGGTCGGCATCGGCGCGATCAAGTACGCCGACCTGTCCGGCGACCGGCTGTCCGACTACACCTTCGACTGGGACCGGATGCTGTCGCTGACCGGTAACACCGGCCCCTACCTGCAGATGGCCCACGCCCGGATCAGGTCCATCCTCGACAAGGCCGGCTCGGTCATGGCCGGCTCGGTGACGTTGGCCGAGCCGAAGGAGCGGGCGCTCGCGCTGGAGCTGCTCGGCTTCGAGCCGATGGTGCAGAGCACGGCGGAGAGTCTGGAGTTCCACCGGCTGGCCGGTTACCTGTACGGCGTGGCCGGCGCGTTCTCCGCCTTCTACGAGAGCTGTCCGGTGCTGAAGGCGCCGGATGGCGTACGCCGGAGCAGGTTGTCGCTCTGCGCCCGCACGGCGGCGACCCTACGGCAAGGGCTGGGTCTGCTCGGCATCGAAACTCCCGACCGGCTCTAGCCTCGTGAAGTTCTCCAGCCGCCCGAAGCCCGGCCAGATCCGCTCGGTGAGCGCGCGGGTGGTCAGCACCTGACCGCTCGCGCGCCGGCGCCGCTCGGCCAGCACCGCCGCCAGCAGATGCATGGGTGGCGTGCCGGGCGGCGGCTGCTGCGGGATCCGCTCGATCATCTCGGCGGCCAGCCCGTCGGCGAACCGGTCGTGCCACGGCCGCCGGATCTCCTTGGCCCGGGCCAGGAAGTGCCGTGCGGCCAGCGCCAGGTCGTCGTCCACCGCGCTCAGGTCCGCGGTCACCGCCCAGCGGCTCAGCGGCGGCGGCATGGCCGGCATCCAGCCCCACTCCGACGCCGACCGCTCGTGGATCACGAACGTGCCCGCGGCCAGGTCGCCGAGCCGCCGGCCGCGCGGCGAGAAGGTCATGGTGAGCAGGCTGACCACCCAGGTCAGCATCGGCATGATCAGGCCGGGCCACTCGACGGCCACGCCGACCAGCGTGCGGGTCAGCGCGTGGCGGACCCGGATCGGCCCGCCGTCCTCACGTACCACCCGCAGCCCGACCAGCCGCTTGCCGATGCTGCGGCCGTTGGTCAGGGTCTCGATCGTGGTCGGGTACGCGATCAGCACGGTCACCGCAACGATGATCATGATGCTGCGCATCAGGGCGTCGTCCACGAACTCGCCGAACACCAGCGGCACCAGGGCGACGACCAGGATCAGCAGGAAGAACCCGAGCAGCACCTGCACGGCGATGTCCACGGTGAGAGCCAGAGCCCGTGAGCCCAGCCGGGCATACCGGACATCGACCTCGACCGCCTCACCGTTCACGAGGCGGTCGGCCGGCTTCTCCACACACGTATTCAACACGCCGGCCGCTACCCTTCGCCGGTGGACCTCGACGTGTACGTCGCCGAGCGTCGCGGGGAGTGGAACCGGCTCGAGCGGCTGACCCGCAGGCGCCGGCTCACCCCCGACGAGGCGGACGAGCTGGTGCTGCTCTATCAGCGTGCCGCCACGCACCTGTCGGTGATCCGGAGCCGCTCGCCCGACCCGGTGATCGTGGCCAACCTGTCCCGGCTGGTGCTCGGCGCCCGCGCGGCGATCACCGGCAGCCGCCGCTTCTCCTGGGCGCCGGTCGGCCGGTTCTTCACCACCGCGCTCCCCGGCGAGCTCTACCGCACCCGCTGGTGGTGGATCTCGGTCGGCGTGATCTGCGTGGCGCTGGCCACGGCCATGATCCAGTACGTGGCCGCGAACCCCGGCGTGGCCGACATGTTCATGTCCGAGGAGCAGCAGCAACGCCTGGTCGCCAACGACTTCGTCGCCTACTACAGCGAGTTCCGGGCGCAGAACTTCGCCGCCGCGGTGTGGACGAACAACGCGCTGCTCACCGCGCAGTGCCTGGCCTCCGGTGTGCTGATCCTGCCGGTCTTCTACCTGCTCGGCAGCAACCTGCTGAGCATCGGCGTGACCGGTGGCGTGATGGTCGGCGCGGGCGCCGGCGACACCTTCCTCACCTACATCGCGCCGCACGGCCTGCTCGAGCTGACCAGCGTCTTCGTCGGCGCCGGCGTGGGGCTGCGGATCGGCTGGGCGTGGATCGCGCCGGGACCGTTCCGCACGCGCGGGCAGGCGCTGGCCGAGCGGGCGCGCAGCGGCATGCTGGTCGCGCTCGGCCTGGTGCTGGTCCTGCTGGTCGCCGGGCTGGTCGAGGCGTACGTGACACCGTCACCGTTGCCGGCCTCCCTCCGCATCGCCCTCGGTGCGCTGGTCTGGCTCGGCTTCCTGGGCTACGCGCTGGGCTACGGCGCTCTGGCCCACCATCGCCGGACCACCGCGGACCTGGACGACATCGCGCTCACCGAGCTGCCGCAGCGTTGACCGGAACCGCCGCCTTGACATTGTCGCATGCTATGACTCACTCTGTTGAGACAAAGCTTGCGACATTCGGAGGTGAGGGCATGCGCGAAGCGGATCCGATGGAGCCCGATCAGACGGAGCCTGATCACGCGGAGGCCGCGCAATGGCTGGCCCGGCACGGCTTGACCGACGCCGAGCCCACCCCACTCCTCACGGCGCGGCTGGCGGTGCGGCGGCGTGCCAAGGCCGTCGACAGCGCCCTGCTGGCCGCGTTCATCCTCGGTGCGGCACTCATGCAGACGCTGGGCCGGCTGGCCGGCGGCACACCCTCCCGGCCTACGCTGCTGGTGCTGGCGGCGCTGGTGGTCGCATTGCTGATGGCGCAGTGGACGCTCGGGCGGTGGGTCCGGCGCGTCGACCGGCAGGCCGGCGCGCGACTGCCCCGGCGGGTGGCCCACCCGGTCCAGCTCGGCTGGCGGGCGGTGCTGGGCCGGCCGCATGCCGTCTTCGCGGTCGCCACCTTCACCGCCGCGGTGCTGCTCGCGGTGAGCGTGCTGCCCATCGCGGACGCCGCCTTGCGCTACGGGGCGATCTTCGTATTGATCGGTCTGTTCGGCGCCGGTGCGGGCGTCGTCATGCAGCTGCGCCAGGTGCTGGCGAGCCCGGCCGTGGCGGAGGACGAGGCGTCGCTCACGGCCGATGTCATCATGCGGGTCGAGGACGCACGGGCCCTGGTCACACCGAGTCTGGTGTGGATACTGCCGGCCCTCTTCCTGTACGGCGAATCGATCGGCTGGTGGAACGCGGTCTCCATGGCGCTGGTGGTGGCGGGGGTCATCGCGTTGTTCCTGATCCACATGCGGAGTGCCGGTGTCGCGACGGCGGCACGGCGAGCCATGGCCATTCGATGATCGTCATCGACGCCGGCTCGCCGACGCCGCCGTACGAGCAGATCCGGGCCCAGCTGGCCAGGCAGATCCAGGACCGCTCGCTCGCCGTCGGCACGAGACTGCCGACGATCCGCCGGCTCGCGGCCGACCTCGGACTCGCCGTGAACACCGTCGGCCGGGCGTACCGGGAGTTGGAGGACGCCCGGCTGATCGAGACCCGCGGGCGGGCCGGCTCGTTCGTCTCGGCCGGCGGGGAGCAGGCCCTCGAGCAGGCCCGCCGCGCCGCCCGCGACTACGCGGCGGTCATCACGAGCGTCGGCATCGATCCCGGCGAGGCGGTCCGGATCGTCGAGGCGGCACTGGGCCAGGCCTCGACGCCACCGGTCGAACCCGCGCGGATGGTCAGATGACTTTGCGGAGGCGGGCCTCGAACGCCGCCGGGTCCTCGGCGAAGCCGATGTGGCCGCCGGGGAACATCGTCGGCTCGATGCCCAGCGACGCGGCAAGAGCGCGGGACGCCCGGTCGCAGAGCTGACCCGCCGACTCCTCGCCGATGCCGATCAGCATCCGGCGCTCTCTCAGCCGAGCCACATCCGGGCGGAAGCCGATCGTTGCGCGGTACATGTTCCGGTACTGGAAGTCGTCGTCCGGGTTGGGCGGCCCGCCGGCCATCATCTGCACGACCTCCTCGGGCAGGTCGAGGTTGGCGATCCGCATGAATTTGCGGAACGTTCCCACCCGGTCGCCCGCCTCCCAGGTGGCCAGCATGTCCTCGGTCCCGGCCCACAGCTCGTCGCGGTCCGGCAGCACCTCCAGCAGCGGCGGCTCGTGCGCAATGATCAGCGACGCGCTCGACGGGTGCTCCTCGGCCAGCGCCAGCACGCTCACCGCGCCGCCGCTCGACCCGAGCACGAACGCCGCCGGGCCACGGCCGGCATGCTCGATCAGCCGGGCCAGGTCGGCGGCCCGCTGCGACGGCGTCGACGGCGCCGACCGGTCGTCGACCGAGCTGCGGCCGATGCCGCGCGGATCGGTGGTCAGCACGGTGTGGTCGGCGGCCAGCAGATCGGCCAGCGGGGCGAAGGCGTCGGCGGTCATCGGCGCGGCGGCGAGCACCGCGAGCGGGCCGTCGCCACGCAGCTCGTAGTAGAGGTCGGCATCGGGGACTCGGAGAATGTTCGTCATGCCATGGTGACCGGCGCGGGCGGGCGGATTCATCGGTCCTCCTACAACCGGCCCGCGGCCTTCAACGCCAGGTAGACGTCGGCGACCTTCGAGGCGAAAAGATCGCGGGTCTCGTCGACCACGATCACACCGAGCTGGGTCAGCACCGCCCGCACCCGGTCGCGCTCGGCCAGCGCCAGCTCGGCGGCCGCCGCCACGTGCACGTCGTCGGCGCTCGCGCCGGCCTCCGGCAGCACCGCCAGCCGGGCCGTCTCCGGGTCGCGCACGCTCGCCACCACCACCCGGTGCAGGGTCACCAGCCGGTGCAGCATCGGCAGCAGGCCCTCGATGATCGGCGCCGCGTCCAGCGCCGTGAAGATCACCACCAGCGCCCGCTTGTGGTCGCGCCGCAGCAGCTCGGCGACGGCCAGCCCGAAGTCGGTCTCCACCAGGGCCGGCTCCAGCGACGCCATCGCCGAGATCAGCCGGGTCAGCTTGGTGCGGTGCCCGCCGCCCTCCACCTTGGCGCGGATCGCGGTGTCCGCGGCCAGCAGGTCGACCCGGTCGTCGGCCCGGGTGGCCAGCACCGAGAGCAGCAGGGCCGCGTCGATCGCGGCGTCCAGCCGGGGCTCGTCGCCGATCCGCGCCGCGGAGGTGCGGCCGGTGTCCAGCAGACACAGCACGCGGCGGTCGCGTTCCGGGCGCCAGGTGCGCACCACGACGTCCTGCGCCCGTGCGCTCGCCCGCCAGTCGATCGAGCGGACGTCGTCGCCGATCACGTACTCGCGCAGGTTGTCGAACTCGGTGCCCTGGCCGCGCCCGCGGGTCACCACGGCGCCGTCGAAGACCCGCAGCTTGGCGAGCTTCTCGGGAAGCAGCCGGCGCGAAGGGAAGGGCGGCAGGACCCGCAGAACCCACTTCGGGGTACGCGCGTCGTTCCACGCCGCGCGCCGCTGCCGGTACGCGAGATGCAACGGCCCGTACGAGCGCAGCGTCACGCGCACCGCCGGGCGGTCGCCGTGCCGGGTCGGGGTGAGCACGGTGGCGATGCTCTCCCGCGTACCCGGCTCCAGACTCAGCCGGTGCTCCGCATGGGCCGAACCGGCGGACGGCACCCAGGTGTCCCGCAGGGACAGCCGCATCGGCCGGTCGGAGACGTTCTCGACGTGCAGCGTGACGGTCGCCGTCCCGCCCAGCCACACCGTGGTGTCGCCCTCACGGCTCAGCCGCACCCCGTCGAGCGGTCCGGCCTGCGTCAGATCGACGGCCACGACCCCGGCCAGCAGCACCAGCACCACGCCCGCCGCGAACCACGGCCACGGCGACAGCGCCGGAGCGACCGCCCCCACGGCGAGCAGGAGCGCGAAGCGCCGCGTCACCATCAGCGCGGCGACGGCACGGCGGAGAGCACCGATCGCAGCACGGCGTCCACGGTGATCCCGTCCAGCTCGGCCTCGGCCCGCAGCCGGACCCGGTGCCGCAGCACCGGCAGGGCGAAGGCCTTCACGTCGTCCGGCGTCACGTAGTCACGCCCGCTCAGCCAGGCCCGCGCCTTCGCCACCGCGAGCAGGGCCGTCGAGCCACGCGGCGACGCGCCCAGCTCCAGCGACGGCGCCGCGCGGGTCGCCCGGACCAGATCCACGATGTATTCCAGCACCGCGTCGGTGACACCGGTCCGCCGCACCGCCGCCCGCCCCGCCGCCAGGTCCTCGGCCGTGGCCACCGCCATCACCCCGGCCGCCTTGAGGTCGCGCGGGTCGAAGCCCTGGTGGTGGGCGCGCAACACGTTCAGCTCGTCGTGGCGCTCCGGCAGCGGCACGGACAGCTTCAGCAGGAACCGGTCCAGCTGCGCCTCCGGCAGCGGGTACGTGCCTTCGTACTCGATCGGGTTCTGGGTGGCCGCCACGATGAACGGCTCGGGCAGCCGCCGCGGCACGCCGTCCACGCTGACCGTCCGCTCCTCCATCGCCTCGAGCAGCGCCGCCTGCGTCTTCGGCGGCGTCCGGTTGATCTCGTCGGCGAGCAGCAGGTTGGTGAAGATCGGGCCGGGCCGGAAGTTGAACGCGGCGGTCCGCGCGTCGTAGACCAGCGAGCCGGTCACGTCGCCGGGCATCAGGTCGGGGGTGAACTGCACCCGCTTGTGGTCCAGGTCGAGCGCGGTGGCCAGCGACCGGACCAGCAGCGTCTTGGCCACCCCGGGCACGCCCTCCAGCAGCACGTGACCGCCGCAGAGCAGCGCGATGACCACGCCGCCGACCACGGCGTCCTGGCCCACCACCGCCTTGCCGACCTCGGCCCGCAACCGGCCGAGCGCATCCACGGACGTCGTCACAACTGTTCCCCTTCGATCACTTGCCGCACCAGCCGCTGCACGGCAGCCGCCCTGTCCACCAGATCTTCGTCGCCCTCCACCAGGGCGTCCGTGAGCACCGCTCGCTGCTGCTCCGGAAGTCGCGCCGCCACCGTGTTGACGTCGCTGTCCGGTGGCAGCCCGAAGTGCACGGCCAGCCTGCGCACGGCCGCGGCCCGCACGGTGCTCAGCGAGGCGTCGCGCGCCCGGGCCCGGCGGTAGAGGCCGCCGAGTCCGCGTACGGTCTCAGCCGCCCGGACGCGGGCCGGCAGCGGCTCCGGGACGGGCGCCCCGAGCCGGCGCGCCGACGCCGCGGCGAACGCCAGCAACGCCAGCGCCAGCAGCAGAACGGCCGCCCAGAACGAGGGCGGGAACGCCTGCGCCAGCGTGCTCTGCTCCTCGCTCTCGCCCTCGCCGCCGGACTGCGGCCGTTCCTCGGCGCCGCCGTCCTCGCCCTCCTCGTCGCCGCCCGGCCCGTCCCCGCCGTCGGTCTGCTCCTCGCCCGACTCGTCGTCGCGCGGGTCGTAACCGGGCTCCTCGCCGATGCCGGGCACCGGGTCGTCCGGCGGTGGCTCCTCGCGCTCGTGCAGGTCGAGCCACACCACCCGGTCGCCGCGAGACAACAGACCGGTCGCGAAGCCGGCGTTGTTCCACTCGTCCTGCCGGTCGTTGCGGAACGGGTCGGACGCGCCGACCAGCGTCACCTGCGGCCCGTCGGTCACCAGCTCGACGACCCCGCCCTCGTAGCAGCTGAACTCGCTGTCGCCGGCGCCGAACTGCCAGCGCAGCACCGCC
>NZ_JBFAZH010000297.1:0-7458 GCF_040681735.1 Actinoplanes sp. NPDC051633
GCCTGCTGCCGGTGATCGGCGGGATCATGGTGGGGTCGCGGCTGACCGGCCGCTTCCCGCAGGCGCGGGTCGCGGTCGCCGCCGGCCTGGCGGTGATGGCGGCCGGGATGGTGGCCGGCGCGGCGGCGGGCGCGGACACCGGGTACGGCTGGGTCGCGGCGTGGGTCACCGTGGCCGGGCTGGGTCTGGGGATCGCCATGCCGCCCGCGATGAACGCCGCGCTCGGCGCACTGACGCGCGAACGCAGCGGGGTCGGCTCCGGGCTGATCCAGGCGATGCGCCAGCTGGGCGGGGCGCTCGGTGTCGCGATCCTCGGTGCGGCGTTGAACGGCGGTTACCGCGACGCGCTGCCGGCCGGCGCGCCCGAGGCGGCCCGGGGGAGCGTGAGCGCGGGGGTCGCGTGGGCGGCCGGCCCGGCGCGGGCGGCGTTCGCGCACGGCAGGACCAGGTCACTGCTGGTGGCGGCCGCGATCGCGGTGGTCGGCGCCGTGGTCGCGGTGGTGGCGCTGCCGCGCGTACCCAAGGCACCGGTGCTGGCAGAATCGCAGCATGACCACATCCCTGCCGAGCGGGTTGCGTGAGCGGAAGAAGGCGCGGACGCGCGCCGCGATCCGCGAGCACGCGATGCGGTTGTTCGAGGAGCAGGGGTACGCGGCGACGACCGTGGACCAGATCGCGGAGGCCGCCGAGGTCTCGCAGAGCACGTTCTTCCGCTACTTTCCGACCAAGGAGGACGTGGTCCTGGTCGACGACTGGGACCCGCTGATCGTGGCGGCGGTGAAGGCGCAGCCGCCGGAGGTCTCGCCGATCACCGCGATCCGCAACGGCATCCACGAGGTGGTCGACAACCTCTCCGAGGAGGACTGGGAGCGCGAGAAGCGGCGGCAGCGCATGTTCCGCGAGACGCCGGAGCTGATGACCCGGGCGATGTTCCAGTACACCGAGACGATCCGGCTGCTCGGCGCGGCGGTCGCCGAGCGGGCGGGCCTGCCGCCGACCGACTTCGCCGCCCGGGTCCTGGCCGGCGCGGTCATCGGCGCCACGATGGCCGCGATCCCGGGCGGCGGGACGGGCGTGGTCGAGCTGGCCGACTTCGAGGGCCTGGACAGGGCGTTCGAGCTCCTCGAGGCCGGCCTGCCGCTGCATTAGGCGAAGCGCTTGGCCAGGTCTCGGGCCTGGGTGTGGGCCGCCTCGCGGCCGGTTGCCGCGTCCGCCGTCGCCAGGTTCGGGCGGAAGTGGATCTCCTCGACGTCGGCCACGCCGGCCCACCGGAGCCAGTCGCCGAAGTACGGCGCCTGGAAGTCGGTGCCGAAGGACGGGCCCCGCTCCGGGCCGTAGACCGCGCTCGTGTAGATCACCGCGGCCTTCTTCCCGCGCAGCAGGCCGGTGTAGCCCTCCGCCGGGTCGAAGCCGAACACCAGGCCGGGCTGGCTGACCACGTCGATGAACTGCTTCAGGATGTACGGCACCCCGTGGTTCCACATCGGGACGCTGAACAGGTAGAGGTCGGCGTCGTCGAAGCGCCGGAACGTGTCGACCGCGTTGCGCCAGCCGTCGCCGACCGGCTCCTCGCCCGCGAAGACGGCCATCTTGGCGGCCACCGCGTCGGGCCCGAAGGCGGGAAGGGTGCCGTCCCAGAGGTCGAACTCCGAGACCTCGATCTCCGGATGCGCCTCGCGGAACTCGTCCACGAAGGTCCGCGCGATCGCGAGGGACTCGGACCGCTCGCCGCGGGGGGAGGCGGAGATGTGCAGCAGCTTGCTCATGGCGGTGCTCCTTCGTCGATCTGCCGCACGTGATTTGCGTGCGCACGCACATTGTTACCCAGATGCGTGCGCACGCACAAGACTTCGGTACGCTCCGGTGATGGACGACACCGACACCGCCGCCTGGGCCGGCCTCCTGCGGGTGCACGCCATGCTCGTGCCGCTGCTCGACCGGGAGCTGCAGACGCAGTGCCGGCTGCCGCTGACCTGGTACGACGTGCTGCTCGAGCTGAACGCGGCGAAGGACCGGCGGCTGAGCATGGGGGAGCTGGGCCAGGTCGCCGTGGTCAGCCGGTCGCGGGTCAGCCGGGTGGTCGACCAGCTCGTCGCCGAGGGTCTGGTGGCGCGCGAGGCCAATCCGCAGGACCGCCGGTCGGCGTACGCCACGATCACCGACGCCGGGCGCAAGCGGCTCCGCGCGGCCGCGCCCGTCTACCTGGCCGGCGTCCACCGCCACTTCACGTCGCGGATGACCGCCGCGGAGGCCGAGTCGATGGCATCGGCGCTGCAGAAAGTTTTGGATTCAAGTTCTTGATGCCGGGGTACGGGCCCCGGCATGACCGCGCTTGCCGCTGAGGCGATCACCGACGCCGGCTCCACCCAACTGATCCTGGCCGCGGTGCTCGGCATCGTGGTCGTCATCCTGCTCATCGCGTGGGCCAAGTGGCATCCGTTCCTGGCGTTGATCCTCGGCTCCGCCACGCTCGGCATCGTCGCCGGCGCCGGCGCCGAGGACATCGTCAAGTCGTTCACCACGGGCACGGGCACCACCGCCGGCGGCGTCGGGTTGCTGATCGCGCTCGGGTCGATGATCGGCGCGCTGCTGGCCGACTCCGGCGGCGCCGACGGGATCGTCAAGCGGATCGTCGACAAGGTCAGCGGCGGGGCCCTGCCGTGGGCCATGGCCGGTGTCGCGGCACTGGTCGGCCTGCCGCTGTTCTTCGAGGTCGGCGTCGTGCTGCTGGTGCCGATCGTGCTGCTGGTCGCCCGCCGCACCACCGTGCCGCTGCTGCAGATCGGCATCCCGGCGCTGGCCGGCCTGTCGGTGCTGCACGGCCTGGTGCCGCCGCACCCGGGTCCGCTGGTCGCCATCTCCAGCCTGAACGCGAACCTCGGCCTGACGCTGGCCTTCGGCCTGCTCTGCGCCATCCCGACCGTGCTCATCGCCGGCCCGATCTTCGGCAACTTCATCGCCAAGCGGGTGCACGTCCCGGTCCCGGCGCTGGTCGGCGCCGACCGGGTCGACGCGATGGCCACCGAGACCGGTGCCGCGGCGAGCGCCGACTCGGTGGCCGAGCCGGTCGAGGAGAACGACGACCGGCCGCGGCCGACCCGGAACCCCGGCTTCTGGCCCGCGGTGCTCACGGTGCTGCTGCCGATCGTGCTGATGCTGCTGCGGGCCGTCGCCGAGCTGACGCTGCCGGAGGACAACGGCCTGCGCAATGCGCTGCACGTGGCCGGCGAGCCGGTGGTCGCGCTGCTGGCCGGCGTACTCGTCGCGATGTGGTCTCTCGGCAAGCGGGCCGGGTTCGACCGCCGGCAGACCTCCGCGGTGATCGGCGGCTCCCTGCCGCCGATCGCCGGGATCCTGCTCATCGTGGCCGCGGGCGGTGGCTTCAAGCAGGTGCTGGTGGACGCAGGCGTCGGCAACGTGGTCGCCGACGCCGCCAAGGACGCCAACATGTCCGCGTTGCTGCTCGGCTTCCTGGTGGCGGTGGGGATCCGGATCGCGACCGGATCCGCCACCGTCGCCACGATCACCGCCGCGGGCATCGTCGCCCCGCTGGCCGGCACCCTCAGCACCCCCGAGGTGTCGCTGCTGGCGCTGGCCATCGGCGCCGGGTCGCTGTTCTTCTCGCACGTCAACGACGCCGGCTTCTGGCTGGTGAAGGAGTATTTCGGGATGACCGTCGGTCAGACCATCAAGACCTGGTCGGTGATGGAGACGATCATCTCGGTGGTCGGCTTCGCCTGCGTGATGATCCTGGACATCTTCGTCTAGCGCCCGTCTTCGCCGGCTAGCGCTTGTCCCGCCACTGGAGCCAGGTGCGCAGCTCGGACAGGTCGTAGTCCGGGCCGCCGACGCTGACCGTGAAGAGGGTGGCGCCCAGCTCGATCAGCGGCGGCGCCACCTCCTCCGGCGTGCCGCGCACGGCGGTGGAAACCTCGATCTCGCCGGCGTCGCGGCCGACCTCCGCGCAGTGCCCGCGCAGGATGCCGAGCTTGCGCTCGAGCACCTCGGCGTCGGCGAAGGAGTGCCAGATGTCGGCGTGCTTGGCGACCAGGCGCAGCGTCTTCTTCTCGCCGCCGCCGCCGATCAGCACCGGGATCTTGCGGGTGGGCGCCGGGTTGAGCTTCGCCCAGCGCGACTCGATCCGCGGCATGTCCTCGGCCAGCTTGTCGAGGCGGCCGCCGGCGGTGCCGAAGTCATACCCGTACTGCTGGTAGTCCTTCTCGAACCAGCCGGAGCCGATGCCCAGGATCAGCCGGCCGTCGCTGATGTGGTCGACGGTGCGGGCCATGTCGGCCAGCAGCTCGGGATTGCGGTAGCTGTTGCAGGTGACCAGTGCGCCGATCTCCGCCCGCGACGTCTGCTCGGCCCAGGCGGCCAGCATCGTCCAGCACTCGAAGTGCTTGCCCTCCGGCTCGCCGGAGAGCGGGTAGAAGTGGTCCCAGTTGAAGAGGATGTCCACCCCGAGGTCTTCGGCCTCGGCGGCGGCGCGGCGGATCGCGGCGTAGTCGGCGTGCTGCGGCTGGAGCTGCACGCCGATACGGATCTTTCTTGAGCTCATGCACGAACCCTATGTCGCGGTGTGATCTCCGGCTCGGCGTGCGGGCCGCCATTCTCATGGTCAACACAGGAAGGCCCGGCAGGATGGTCACTATGCGTAGACGAACACTGCTGCTGAGCCTGCTGGCCACCGGGGCGGTTTCCGCGTGCGCTAACCGTGCCATCACAGCGGTGTCGGCGTCGGAACCGCCCATTCTCGGGTCCACGTCCGTCTCGTCACTCGCGCCACAGAGCGTGACGCCTTTCGTCCCTCGACCGGGTGCCGCTCCGGCCCACTCGTACCACGTCGGCCGGCGCGACTTCGCCTTCGCCCGGGGCGACGACCGGCCGTTGCCGACCAGTGTCTGGTATCCGGCCGAGGACGCCGTGCCGGACCGGCCCGCGCCGGTCGACGCCGCCACACCGGCCGCCGGCCGGTTCCCGCTGATCCTCTTCAGCCACGGGCTGACCTCGTCGCCCACGGACTTCGAGGCGATGCTCTCGCGGTGGGCGCAGGCCGGCTTCGTGGTGGCCGGCCCGGCGTTTCCGCACACCAGGTACGAGGCGGAGAAGTTCGACGCCGAGGACATCGTCAACCAGCCGGCCGATGTCCGGTACGTGCTGGACCAGCTGCTCGGTGGCGAGCTGCGCCCGGTCATCGACGAGCACCGGATCGCCGCGGCCGGGCACTCGGGCGGCGGCATCACGACGGCCGGCCTGTTCAGCGCCCAGCGCGACGCCCGGCTGACGGCCGGCCTGGTGATCGCGGGCACCGACTTCCAGGGCACGCCGTTCACCGGGCCGCCGGCGGCGATGCTCTTCGTGCACGGCACGAAGGACGACACGGTGGCCTGGTCGGCGGGCCGCACGGTCTTCGAGGCGGTGCCGTGGTCGAGGGCGATGCTGACGATCCAGGACGGTGGTCACGTCATCGAGAGCGACAGCTTCGAGCCGATCACGCGGACGAGCACCGACTTCTGGCGGTGGGCCCTCTACGGCGACGCGACGGCGAAGGCCCGCATCCCGGCGGACGCCGCGGTCAACGGCGTGGCGACCCTGGAGAACCGGCTCTGACCGCATCGGCGATCCGGGCGGCGGCCTGGGCGGGCGTGAGGTGCGTGGTGTCGACGACCTCGGCCTCGCCGTGCAGCCACGTGCGGGCCGCCTCGGCGTAGGGCTCGAGGTAGCCGAGCCGGAACGGGGAGGGGATCGGGTGTTCTCCTGCGATGCGCGCGCGGAGGGTGGCCTGGTCGGCGTGCAGAACGAAGTGCCGGACCTCGATGGCGTGCCGGGCGAGGCCGGCGCTGATCTCCCGCCAGTACTGCTCGACCAGCACGGTCATCGGTATCACCAGCGTGCCGCCGGTGTAGTCGAGCACGCGCCGGGCGGTCTCCACGACCAGCTGCCGCCACGGCGGCCAGTGCTGGAAGTTGTCCGTCGCGGGCAGCCCAGGCGAGATGTCCATCAGGATCTCGCCGACCTTCTCGGCGTCGAACACCCGTGACTCCGGCAGGAGTCGCTGCACGAGTGCGCTGGTCGTCGTCTTGCCCGCGCCGTGGGTGCCGTTGATCCATACGATCACGGGACCCGATGCTAGCCACGGGTCCCCAACCCGGCCGTCAGCGCGGCGGCGTGGTGCTGTTTCGCACGATCAGCTCGGTGACCAGCTCGACCCGCGGTACCTCGATCGGCTCGCCCCGGGTCATCCGCAGGACCGTACGCGCCGCCAGCGCCCCCATCTCGACCAGCGGCTGCCGCACGGTCGTCAGCGGCGGCGACGCCCAGCGCGACTCCGGCAGGTCGTCGAAGCCCACGATGCTCAGGTCGTTCGGGATCCGCAGCCCCCGCTGACGCGCCGCCTCGTAGGCACCCAGCGCCATCGTGTCGCTGGTGGCGAAGATCGCGGTCGGCGGCGTGGCCCGCGACAGCAGCTTCTCCGTCGCGGTGAAGCCGGACTGGTGCAGGAAGTCGCCCTGGACGATCAGCTCCTCGCCGATCCCCGCCTCGTCGAGCGCCGCCCGGTAGCCGTCCAGCCTCGCCCGGCTGCACAGCAGATCCTTGGGCCCAGCGATCAGCGCGATCCGGCGGTGGCCCGACCGCACCAGATGCTCGGTGGCGCTGCGCCCGCCCGCGTAGTTCGTCGCGCCGATCGTCGGGGTCTCCGCCGAAGCGTTGCCGGCCGGGTCGACGATCACCACCGGCACGCCGAGGCGCTGCAGCTCGATGCTGGCCGGCCCGGGCCCGCACAGCACGAAGATGACCCCGTCCGAGGTGCGCGCCCGCAGGTTCTGCAGCCACTGCCGGGTGGACGCCGGCCGCTTGTGCACCGCCGAGACCACCAGGCCGACGCCGGCCGCGTGGGTGGCGTCCTCGACGCCGCGCAGCATCTCGACCGCCCACGGGCTGTCGATGTCGTTGAACACCAGGTCGATCAGGGCCGCGCCGCCGGGGCGCTGCCGTGACGCCCGGCGCACGTAGCCGTGCTCGCTGAGCAGGTTCTCGACCCGTTCCCGCGTGCCCGCCGCGACGTCGGTCCTGCCGTTGAGCACGCGTGAGACGGTCGGCACGGAGACCCCCGCCTCCGCCGCGATCTCCGCGATCGTCACCCGCCTGCCGTTCACCCGAGCGCCCCTTCCCGGAAGTTTCCGAAAGTATTCCACCACATCGGCGATCATCTATGCTTTCAGGATGCGTAGATGGCTGGTCCTGGCGGTGGCGACCCTCCTCGTTCTCCTGCCGGTCGACCGGCGCGCCGAGGCGAGCCCGGCGACCGCCGGGGTCATCGTCCACCTCTTCCAGTGGCCGTGGGCGTCGGTCGCCACCGAATGCGCCACCGTGCTCGGCCCGAAGGGGTTCGGCGGCGTGCAGGTGTCGCCGCCGCAGGAGCACGTCGAGGTGGCCGGGCACCCGTGGTGGCAGGAC
>NZ_JBFAZH010000298.1:0-7452 GCF_040681735.1 Actinoplanes sp. NPDC051633
ACCGCGTCCGCGATGCCCGCGACCGTGGCGGCCGCGACGACACCGATCGCGGTGACCGGGCCGGTCTCGGCGGCGCGCTTCTTCGCCTTGCGCTCCCGGAGCATCTCGATCGCGATCGGCAGCACCGAGATCAGCACGATCAGCGCCACCACCGGCAGGATGTAGTGGTCGATCTGGTCGCCGATCGCGTCGTAGATCTGGCGGGCCAGCGCATAGCCGATCAGCAGGATGCCGTCGGTCCAGAGCACGGCGCCGACGATGTTCCAGAGCAGGAACTTGCGGGCCGGCATGCCGAGGGTGCCCGCCACCGGGTTGAGGAAGGTCCGCACGATCGGGATGAAGCGGGCCAGGACCACGGCCTTGGCCGGGCCGAACTTCTCGAAGTAGTACTCCGCCTTCTCCACGTACTCCCGCTTGAACAGGCGTGAGTCCGGCTTCTCGAACATCTTCCGGCCGTACCGCGCACCCAGGAAGTGGCCGAGCTGCGCACCGGCGATCGCGCAGATCGGCGCGCCGATCAGCAGCGGGATGATCGGGATGCGCGCGCCGGCGCCGAAGATCGAGTCGGCCACCGGCGACGCCGCGACGCCCGCCAGGAAGAGCAGCGAGTCGCCGGGGAAGAAGAAGCCGACGAGCAGGCCGGTCTCCGCGAAGAGGATCGCCCACACGCCGTACAGCCCGAAGGTCTGCAGCAGGTCCTTGGGATCCAGCGGGTTCAGGGCCAGCTGCTCGGTGAGGGCTCGGGTATCCACGAGGAGCCAGGGTACCGGCCCCCACCTAACCGGGAGCTGGACACGAGCTGTGAGGTCAGGGCCGGATTAGAGCCGGGGGTCGACCGGTTCGGACTCGCAGGCCAGAACGGCGAAAACCAGCTCATGGATCCGCCAGGTCGGCGCGCCGTCGGCCAGCCGGTCCAGCGCCGCCAGGCCCAGGCCATGCTCGCGCAGAGCGAGGTTGCGCTTGCGGCCGAGCGACCGCTTGCGGAGGCCGGCGAGCTGGTCCGGGCGGGTGTACTCCGGGCCGTAGATGATCCGCAGGTACTCGCGGCCGCGGCACTTCACGCCCGGCTGGACGAGCCGGCCCGCGGCGTCCTTGACGGTCAGGCCTCCGTACGGCTTGACCACCATGCCTTCCACAGCCCCGCCACCGCCCCTGACAGGACTGAAGGCCGAGCTTGATCCACCGGCCTCGGTGAGCGCCAGCCACCACTCGGTGGCGGCCTCCTCCGACTCCGCGTCGCCGAGCGCGACCACGATCCGCCGCGTCGGCGTGAACAGCGCCGGGTCGGCCGCGACCAGCCGGTCCGCCATCGCCAGGTGCCAGCCGTGGTCGCGACCGGCGTACGACACGCCCTCGCCGGCCAGCACCGCGAACGGCGCCAGCGTGATCTCGTCGCCGGTCGCGTACGCGCGATAGGCCGCCGAGTAGCCGGCCACCTCCGCGGACCGCAGCTCCAGCCGGTCCCGCAGCCCGCCGACCTCCAGGCCTCGCGCGGCGGCCGCCTCGACCACCGACAGTGCGGCGGGCAGCGCGGCCCGCCCGGCCGCGCCGACCCCGGCGTATCGGGTACGGATCAGCTCGCCGGCCTTGGCCGACCAGGGCAGCAGCTCGGTGTCGAGCAGCAGCCAATCGGTGCGCAGCTCGTCGAAGAGCGGCTCGGCGGCCCGCCGGACGCGCGCCAGCAGCGGCTCGACGTCCGGGAAGAACGGCCGCCCGGTGCGCGTCCAGATCGCGCCGCCGTCAGTCCCGGTGCCGTCCCGCGACACTCGCACCACGGCCCGCGACCCCATGTGCTTCTCCTCGCACACCACCCGGTCGACGACGCCCCGCAGGTCGCCGAACGCCGCGGACGGGTGCTCGAGATAGCCGTCCAGCGTCGACGTCGAGCACGGCGCCATGGTCGGCGGCAGCCAGACCAGCGTCGCCGGGTCGAGGGCGAAGCGGCCCATCACCTCCAGCGCGGCGGCGGCGTTCTCGGCCGCGATGGTGACCCGTCCGTAGCCGTAGTCGATGTGCCGCCGGCCGGTCACGTCCGCCAGGTCCAGCTCGTCGTCGCCCCGCACGGGTGCATGCAGCGGCTTGGCCGGCGCGTAGTACTCCCGCTGCGCCGGAACCGCCACGAGCTCCCGGGACGGCCAGCGCAGCGCGGTCAGCGCCCCGCCGAACACGCACCCGGTGTCCAGGCAGATCGTGTTGTTGATCCATTCCGGGGTGGGGGTCGGGGTGTGGCCGTAGACCACCGCGGCGGACCCGCGGTAGTCGCGGGCCCACGGGTAACGGACCGGCAGGCCGTACTCGTCGGTCTCGCCGGTGGTGTCGCCGTAGAGCGCGAAGGCGCGGACCCGGCCGGAGGCCCGGCCGTGGTAGGCCTCCTTGAGGCCGGCGTGCGCGATCACGAGCTTGCCGCCGTCCAGCACATAGTGGCTGATCAGACCGTCGATGAAGGTCCGCACCTCGGCCACGAACGCGTCGTCGGTGGCCTCGAGCTGAGCCATCGTCTCGGGCAGCCCGTGGGTCATCTGGACGCTGCGGCCATTGAGCTTGCGTCCCAGCTTCTGCTCGTGGTTGCCGGAGACGCACAGCGCGGTGCCGTCGGCCACCATGTTCATCACCAGCCGCAGCACGCCCGGCGAGTCGGGGCCGCGGTCGACCAGGTCGCCGACGAAGACCGCGGTGCGACCCTCCGGGTGCTCGGCCCGGTCGTCCTTGACCACGTATCCCAGCTCGGTGAGCAGGGTGTCCAGCTCGGCCCGGCAGCCGTGCACGTCGCCGATCACATCGAACGGACCGGTCAGGTCGCGGCGGTCGTTGAAGAGGCGCTCGTACCGGATGGTGGCGCCTTCGATCTGCTCCACCCCACGCAGCACGTGCACCTTGCGGAAACCCTCACGGGCCAGCCGGCCCACGGACCGGCGCAGGTCACGGCTCATCCGGTCGAGCACCGGGCGGCCGAAGGTGCGGTCCGCGCGCTGCTCGGTGCGCTCCCACGCCACCGACTCCGGCACGTCGAGCACGATCGCCACCGGCAGCGTGTCGTGCTCGCGGGCCAGCTTGACCAGCTCGGCCCGCCCGGCGGACTGGAGGTTGGTGGCGTCAACGACGGTGAGCCGACCGGCCGCCAGCCGCTTGCCGGCGATGTAGTGCAGGGCGTCGAACGCCTCGGCGGAGACGGACTGGTCGTTCTCGTCGTCGGCGATCAGGCCGCGGAAGAAGTCGGAGGACAGCACCTGGGTGGGCGCGAAGTGCTTGCGCGCGAAGGAGGACTTGCCGGAGCCGGAGATGCCGACCAGCGCGACGAGGGCCAGCTCGGGGATGTCGATCTCAGCCACGACGGAACACCGCCATCTGCGTCGGCGGGCCATCGGTCGCGCTCTCGTCGCCCACGCCGCGGATGTCCACGGTGTAGCCGCGTGCGGTGGCGACCGAAGCGGCCCAGCGTGCGAACTCGCGGCGGGTCCACTCGAAGCGATGGTCCGAGTGCCGCATCCCGCTCAGGCCCTCGTAGTGCACGTTGTACTCGGCGTTCGGCGTCGTCACGATCACCACGTCCGGCTTCGCGTGCCCGAAGACGCTCGCCTCCAGCGCCGGGAGCCGCGGCGGGTCCAGGTGCTCGATGACCTCCATCAGCACCGCCGCGTCGTACCCGCGCAGCCGGTCGTCGCGGTAGGTCAGCGCGGACTGCCACAGCTTGACGCGCTCGCGCTGCCGATCCGGCAGACGCTCGAGCCGCAGCCGGCGGGCCGCCATCTCCAGCGCGCGGCTGGACACGTCGACGCCGGTGATCTCGCGGAACCGACGGTCGGCGAGCAGTGCGGTGAGCAGGGCCCCGCCGCCGCAGCCGAGGTCCAGCACCTTGGCCGCGCCGACCTCGTGCAGCGCGGCCAGGACCGCGTCGCGCCGCTGCTCGGCCAGCGACCGCTTGCGGACCACGGGCAGCTCGGCCTCCTCGTCCGCGCTGGTGTCCGCCGGCGCGTCCACGGTGTCGGGGTCGCTGCGGTCGAGCAGCTCGAGCGCGGTGGTGGCCAGCGACTTGCGGTGCGCGAGGTAACGCCGGGTGATCAGCACCTTCTCCGGGTGCGCGGACAGCCAGCCCTCCCCGGAGCGCAGCAGCTTGTCGATCTCGTCCGGGGCGACCCAGTAGTGCTTGGCGTCGTCCAGCACGGGCAGCAGGACGTACAGGTGGTTGAGCGCGTCGGCGACCCGCTGCGTCCCGGTCAGGGTCAGATCCACGTACGGGCTGTCGCCGCTCAGGGGGTGACCGGCCGGCACATCGTCGAGCGGGATCGGCGTGGCGGACACCGACCAGCCCAGCGGCTCGAACAGCCGGGCGGTCAGCTCCGGGTTGCCGCGCAGCACCGGGACCCGGATCTCCAGCGGCAGCGGCTCGGCGGCCAGCTCGGGCCGGTCCTTGGAGCGGCCGCGCAGGGCCGAGCGGAAGACGTGGTTGAGGGCGCCGGCCAGCATGCTGGAGGCCGCGTACGGGCGGTCGTTGACGTACTGACCCAGGGTGAACGCATCCGCGCGGCCCGAGCGCAGCCGCTGCGGATCGACGTCCAGCAGCAGCGCAGCCGTGCACCGCTCCTCGCCCGCCTCCGGGTACAGCACATGGGCCGTACCCGCGGGCAGGTCGAAGGAGTGCACCCGGTCGGGGTGCTTGACCAGCAGGTAACCGAGGTCGGTGGCCGGCCGGTGCGTGGTGGTCAGGGTCAGCAGCACATGGTCAATGATCCCAGCCAGGGCTAACGATATTCGTCATCGCCCTGGACCGACCGGGATTGCTCCACGGCGTCCCACTCGGGGGCTTCGGGATCGGTCGAGGGGGCACCGTCCGGCTCGACCGGTTCGGCGTCCACGTGCTGTTCGGCGTAGTCCGCCTCGGGCGCTTCGTAGTCGGTCATGCTCCCAAGGTAGACCTCGATTTCCGCAGCGGTCAGCCGCTGGGGAATACTTCGTGGTTGGGAGAGCCGACACGAAACGTCAAGGAGCCAGACCGATGCCCATCGCGTCCCCCGAGGTCTACCGCGAGATGCTCGACCGTGCCAAGGCCGGCGCATTCGCGTACCCCGCGATCAACGTCACCTCGTCTCAGACCCTCAACGCCGCCCTGCAGGGCTTCACGGAGGCGGGCAGCGACGGCATCATCCAGATCTCCACCGGCGGGGCCGAGTACGTCTCCGGCCCGACGGTGAAGAACATGGTGACCGGCTCGGTCGCGCTCGCCGAGTTCGCCACCGAGGTGGCCAAGAACTACCCGGTCAACGTCGCGCTGCACACCGACCACTGCCCCAAGAACAAGCTGGACGGCTTCGTCCGGCCGCTGATCGCCGTCTCGCAGGAGCGGGTCAACCGCGGCCAGGCGCCGCTCTTCCAGTCGCACATGTGGGACGGCTCCGCCGTGCCGGTGGACGAGAACCTGCAGATCGCCGAGGAGCTGCTGGCCCTCTGCAACAACGCGCACATCGTCCTCGAGATCGAGGTCGGCGTGGTCGGCGGCGAGGAGGACGGCGTCTCCGCCGCGATCGACGACAAGCTCTACTCCACCGTCGACGACGGCCTGGCCACCGCCGCCGCGCTCGGCCTGGGTGAGAAGGGCGTCTACATGACCGCCCTGACCTTCGGCAACGTGCACGGCGTCTACAAGCCCGGCAACGTCAAGCTGCGCCCCGAGATCCTCAAGGAGATCCAGGACGCGGTGGGCGCCAAGTACGGCAAGGAGAAGCCGTTCGACCTGGTCTTCCACGGCGGCTCCGGCTCGCTGCTCTCGGAGATCCGGTCGGCGCTCGACTACGGCGTGGTGAAGATGAACATCGACACCGACACGCAGTACGCGTTCACCCGCCCGGTCGCCGACCACATGTTCCGCAACTACGACGGCGTCCTCAAGGTCGACAACGAGGTGGGCAACAAGAAGGCGTACGACCCGCGGGCCTGGGGCAAGCTGGCCGAGGACGGCCTGGCCAAGCGCGTCGTCGAGGCGTGCGAGAACCTCCGCTCGACCGGTACCACCCTCTCGAAGTAGAGCACCTGCACGGCCGATCTGGGTACGATCGTCCTCTTCCTATGGAAGGGGGCGATCGTGCTAGGTATCGACGGGTATGAACCCGTCTGGCATCACGATGCCGAGGCCCTCGCCGCCGTCCATCGGAACCGGTTCACGCGGATCATCGGCCGTCGTCTGCACGCCGGCTGGCTGATGTGGGACATCGCCGAGCGGGGTTGGTTCGCCGACGGCCCGGTCGTCCTCGACTTCGGCATCACGAACGTCGAGATCACCCACCGCAAGTTCGACGAGTGCGCGATCACCTGGGACCAGCTCGACCTAGGCAGCCCGATCGACTGGTACGAACACTTCGACTGGCGGCCCGACCCGCACGCGGCGCTGCGGCACGCCCGCGGCCAGGTCCTGCGGGCGGTCAACATCATCGAGCTGATCACGGTGGCCGACTGGCGGCCGCGCATCCTGCACGCGGTCGAGTTCCTCTTCACCGACGCGCGCCTGGCCATCTACAACGCCATGGACGAGAACGGCCTCACCGACGTCCCCGAGGTCGACCTACCGGTCAACAGCTGGCGCCGGGTCCACATCGCTTGAGCTGCCGGCTCCGCTTCGCTCCGCGGCGATCGCCTGGTAACCGGTGAAATGGCTCGCGATTTTCCGCCACCCGCAAACCCCGCGGGCGTCGGAAAACCCCGGGCCATTTCACCGGCGGCGATCGCCCTCGTCACCGCAGCGCTTCAGTTGCTTCGTCCAGCGAATCCGTGACGACGATGAGGTCCGACTGGTCGCCGTGCGGCGAGCGGGCCAGCAACGGCCGCAGCAGCGCCTCGACCGGCAGCTGCGCCCAGTGCTCGACGCCGAGGAACACGAACGCTCCGGACGGGCCGTCGGTGCGGTAGAAGGTCTTGGTCGCCGCCTGGAAGATCTCCTGCACCGTGCCGGCCCAGCCCGGCGCGAAGACGATGCCGCCGCGGGAGAGCCGCAGGATCGAGTCCTCGCGCACCGCGTTCGAGAAGTACTTGCCGATCTGCCCGGCGAACAGGTTCGCCGGCTCGTGCCCATAGAGCCAGGTGGGCAGGGCCAGGCCGCCGTGGGCCAGGTCCGATTTCGCGGGGTACGCGGCCCGCACGTCGATCGCCGCGGCGGTGTACGGGTCGTGGTCGAGGAAGTCCGGCGCCGCCGTCAGCATGTCGATCGCTGCGGACAACTCGGACGGCCCGCGCCCGGAGAAATAGGCGCCGAGGTTCGCGGCCTCCATCACCCCCGGCCCGCCGCCGGTGACGATCAGCCGGCCCTCGGCCGCCAGCCGCCACGCCAGCTCGGCCGCCATCCGATACGCCGCCGACCCCCGCGGAACGGCATGCCCACCCATGATCCCGACCGGCGACAGTGGTAGCCCACCCACCTGTCCGGGGCTCGGACGCGTGGGTGAGCTACCACTGTTGGCTTGGGAC
>NZ_JBFAZH010000299.1:0-7409 GCF_040681735.1 Actinoplanes sp. NPDC051633
ACGACGGCATCGCCGACATGCCGGTGCCCGACGCCTTCCCGGACGCCGAGGACCAACTCCCGGACGCCGAGGCCTACCTGGCCTTCTCGGCGGGGAGCGAGGCAGAGGACCTTTTCGGGTACGCGACCCGCCCGTCCCCGGCGGCCCCCGCACCCGGACCCACAGCCGGCGACCCCCGGCTCTACACCACTTAGGAGGCACCATGTCCGTGGCCATGATCTGCCGATCGGTGATCCTCGCCGCCTACCTGGCCGGGCTCGGCCTGAGCGGCCGCTACGACGTGATCACCGCCGTCGCCGGGCTCGCCGTGATCACGATCTGGGCCGCCGCGCTGCTGCGCAACCGCTACGCGCGCCCGGCCGCCAGGATGGTCCCGGCGATGGGCTCGGCGGGCGAGAACGTGGGGGCCGGCCGCCCGAAGTGGTAGCCCTGCGCCAGCCGGTATCCCATCCGGTGCAGCTCGGCGGCCTGCTCGGCGGTCTCCACGCCCTCGGCCACCGCGGTCAGCCCCAGACCGTCGCTGACCTGGATCAGCGCCATCGCGATGACGGCCGGCCGGCCCGCGCCGGTGATCTCGTCCACGAACGACTTGTCCACCTTGAGGATGTCCACCGGGACGGTCCGCAGCAGGGTGAGTGACGAGTGCCCGGTGCCGAAGTCGTCCAGCGCGATGCGTACCCCGAGGGCCTTCAGCTCGTGCAGCACCGCGGCCGACCGGCCGTCGAAGACCGCCGTCTCGGTGACCTCGACCGCCAGGAAGGCCGGCGGCAGACCCGCATCGGCCAGCGCGGACGCGACCGTGTCCAGGAAGCCGGGGTGCGCCAGCTGGCGGGCCGACACGTTGACGCTGACCTTCTCCGGCGCCCGGTCGCCCAGCTCGGCGCGCCAGCGCGCCGCCTGGTGGCAGGCCGTCCGCAGGATCCACGCGCCCAGCTCGACGATGAAGCCGTCCCGCTCGGCGGTCGGCACGAAGTCGCCCGGGCCGACCAGCCCGCGGGTCGGATGCGCCCAGCGGACCAGCGCCTCCACGGCCACCGGCCGGCCCTCGGGCAGCGACACGATGGGCTGGTAGTGCAGGCGGAACTCGCCGGCGGTCAAGGCGGCGCGCAGCTCGGCGCCGAGCAGCGCCTGCGCGCTCAGGTTCTCGTCGAGCTCCGGGCTGTAGCGGCGGGACCGCAGGCCGGCGCCCTTCGCGGCGTACATCGCGATGTCAGCGCGGCGCATCACCTCGAGTGGGTCGGTGGTGCCGGCCGAGCCGGTCGACCCGATGCTCGCGGTCACCACCAGCTCGTGGTCGCCCGCGCGGACCGGGGCACGCAGCGCAGCCGTCAGGCGGTGCACGACCGCGTCGATCGCCGCCTCGCCGCCGGCCGGCACGAGCACCGCGAACTCGTCGCCACCCATCCGCGCGATCATCGCCTCGGGCGGCATCGCGGCGGCGAAGCGCGTACCCAGGGTCTCGAGAAGTTGATCTCCGGTGGCGTGTCCCAGGTCGTCGTTGACGCTCTTGAAGCTGTCCAGGTCGAGCAGCGCGACGTGCGGGTGCCCGGTGGCCAGGGCGGCGCGCAGCCCATGCTCGAAGGACCGGCGGTTGGGCAGGCCGGTCAGGTCGTCGAGCATCGCCAGATCACGCAGCTGGCCCGCCTGCCGCTGCACCTGCCGCAGGAAACCGGACATCCGCACCACGACGAGCAGGAAGAGCAGCACCGAGCCGCCGGCGATGACCAGCCGATCGGCGACGTTGTTGCCGACCCGCGGCACGATCAGCAGGATCGGCGCCAGCAGCGAGCTGATCGCCAGCAGCACCAGGCGGCCGGTCCCCTCCTTCCGGGGCCGCTCGGCGGTCGCGGACGCCATCGAGGGGTGCAGCGCCGCGGCCGCCCAGGTGACGTAGGAGAGCAGCCAGCCCGCGTCCAGCCACGCGGTGTCGACGTCGGCATATAGGCTGAACAGCGAGAACAGGACGTCGGCGACGAACATCAGGGCGACCGCGGCGGCGAGCAGCCGGGTGCTCGCGGTGCGCCGCTCGGCGCTCATGAACATCCGGGCGAGCATGGCCAGGAGCAGGGCGTCGGCGACCGGGTACGCGGTGCTGACGAACCACTCGGTGGCCGACGCGCCGCCCGCGGCACTGATCGGGTGCAGCACGAAGACCCAGAACACCAGCCCGAGCCCGATGGCGACGATCGAGCCGTCGATCAGCCCGGCCAGGTCGCGGCCGCGCCGGTCCCGGAACAACTCCAGCAACCCCAGCACCATCAGGGGATAGGCGGCCAGATAGAAGATGTCGGCGGGGGAGGGGTAGGGCTCGACCTCGAGAACGTACTGGTAGTACTCGTAGATCCCGTCGCCGACCACCCACATCGCCTGCCCGGCCGCGAAGAGGTACCACATCCGGGCGCGGGCCGGGCGCAGCCGGCGGACGGCGAGCACGATCAGAAGCGCCGAGCAGAGACCGATCGCGTTGTATGCGAGGTTGCGCGCCAAGCTGCCATCGGGCAGCAGGAAGTATCCGCCGGTGGCCATCCCGCCGGCCACCAGCCATATCCACCACGCCCTGCCTCGCACACCGTTGGGATCGGCAGGGCGACGCGCAACCTAAGTGCATCCAGTGACCGGAGGCCGGAGTACGGTGGGGCTTGTCGTCTGATCGCTGATGCTGCCCTGGCCCTTGGCGTATGTGATGGGAAGGTGCAGCCGTGTCGATGCGGGTGCCGATCGGGGTCCGGACGTGACCGCCGCCGACGGCGTTGCGGAACGGTTCGCCGAGGTCCGCGCGCTCGTGCGCCGTCAGCCGCGGGATATTCATCCCCTGCGGCGGGTCTGCCTGGCCGCCGCCGGAGCCCTGTCCGCCAGCGGCGCCGGCATCAACGTGATGACCGAGGACGGCACCAGCGGCGTGTGCGTGGCCTCCGATCCCGGCAGCGAGCGCATCGAGGAGCTGCAGTTCGTCGTCGGTGAGGGCCCGTGCATCGATGCCTTCGCCGAACGACGTCCGGTGCTGACCGCCGACCTGTCCGACATCGCGGCGGACCGATGGCCGGCCTACGCGCCGGCGGCGCGCGAGGGCGGCGTCCGAGCGGTGTTCGCGTTTCCGTTGCAGGTCGGCGGTGCCCGTCTGGGGGTGATGGACATCTTCCGGGACCGCGTGGGTCATCTGACTGGTGACGAGCTCGGCACGGCGTTCACCTTCGCCGACGTCACCGTGGAGACTCTGCTCGACGGAGAGGACAATAGGGGCGAGGGCGCCGACCTCTTCGACGCGGGACAGCGCGCCGTGGTGTTTCAGGCGCAGGGCATGGTGATGGTGCAGCTCGGCGTGTCGATCGGTGAGGCGCTGGTCCGGATGCGGGCCTATGCCTACGCCGAGGATCGCCGGCTCGAGGACGTGGCGCGCGATGTGGTGGATCGGCGGCTACGGTTCGATCGGAGTGACGGATGACGGAGGCAGGCAAATGAGCACCGTTTCGGCTGAACGCCTGGCCGCGGTCTTCGTGGAGGTGGCCGACACGCTGGTCGACGAGTTCGATCTGCTCGACTTCCTGCACACGCTGGCCGACCGTGCGGGCAGCCTGGTGGACGCGGCGGCGGTCGGGTTGCTGCTCGCCGACGAGCGGGGCCGGCTGGAGTACATGGCGGGTTCCGACGAGCAGGTCCGCCTGGTCGAGCTCTTCCAGTTGCAGAACGACGAGGGCCCCTGCCTCGAGGCCTTCCGCGGCGGGCATCCGGTGATCAACGTCGACCTCGAGGCGGCGGCCGAGCGCTGGCCGCTGTTCGCGCCCCGGGCCACCGCGGCCGGCTTCCGCTCGGTGCACGCCTTCCCGCTGCGGCTGCGCAGCGACGTGATCGGCGTGATGAACGTCTTCGGTGACACCAGGGGCGGCGACTTCGACGAGACCGACGTCCCGATCATGCAGGCCCTGAGCGACGTGGCGACGATCGGCCTGCTGCAGGAGCGGGCGATCCGCCGCGGCGAGGTGCTGACCGAGCAGCTCCAGGGCGCGCTGAACAGCCGGATCGTCATCGAGCAGGCCAAGGGCGCGATCGCCCAGGTCCACGAGATCAGCGTGGACGAGGCGTTCGTCCGGATCCGGGCGTACGCCCGCAGCCACAACCGGCGTCTGACCGACGTCGCCCACCAGATCGTCGACGACCTCTTCAGCCTGCCGGGCCTCGGCCGCCGCTCCTAGCCTCCGCTCCAGCCACCGTGCCGGGGCGTTACGCCGGTGCGGTGTGGCCGATGTCGTCCAGGTGCCGCAGCGCCTGCGCATACGACGCGATCAGCCCGGTCTCGAGGTAGGAGATGCCGTGCTCGGCGCAGAACGCCCGCACCAACTTCTGCGCGTGCCGCAAGTTGCCGCGCGGCATCGATGGGAAGAGGTGGTGCTCGATCTGGTAGTTGAGCCCGCCCAGCGCGTAGTCGGTCAGCCAGTGCCCGCGGACGTTGCGTGAGGTGAGCACCTGGCGGCGCAGGTAATCGGCCGCCTCCTCCTCGCTCAGCGACGGCATGCCCTTGTGGTTCGGGGCGAACGAGCAGCCCAGATACAGCCCGAAGAGGCCCTGGTGGACGGCGATGAACACCAGCGCCTTACCGGGCGAGAGAACCAGGAAGACGACGGTCAGATAGACCGCGGCGTGCAGCACCATCAGGCTCAGCTCGAGCAACCGCGGGCGGGTGCGGTCGGCGAGCAGGAACCGGATGCTCTGCACCCGCAGGTTGACCGCCTCGAGCAGCAGCAGCGGGAAGAACCCCCACGCCTGGAACCGGTAGAAGAACCGGGCGAAGCGGCCGCTGGCCCGGGCCTGGTCGGCCGTGAAGATCAGCGCGCCGGCCCCGATGTCGGGGTCCTTCTCCTCGTCGTTGGGGTGGGCGTGGTGGCGGTTGTGCTTGTCGACCCACCAGCCGTAGCTGAAGCCGACGCCGAGGTTCGCCAGGGCGACCCCGGCGACGTAGTTCGCCCGGCCCGACCGGAAGATCTGCCGGTGCCCGGCGTCGTGCCCGAGGAAGCCCAGCTGGGTCGAGGCCACCGCGAAGGCGGCGGCCACCAGCAGGTTCCACCACGAGTCGCCGGTCAGCCAGAACCCGGCGAGCGCCGCCAGGCACAGGGCGAGCAGCAGGCCGGCCTGCAGCGTGTAGTAGCCGGGACGCCGGTCGAGCAGGCGGCCCTGTTTGATCCGGCGGGAGAGCTGGGCGTACGCGCTACCGCGCGCCGTGACGGTCTGCATGGTCGATCGACTCCAGCAACGCTCGAAGAGACATCAACGTCGCCGGGGTCCAGGGCAGACGGTTTACCTGATACCCGATTCAACCAGCCGTACGCCTGACGCGTCCCGGCTCGACCAGATACGGAAAAGTCTGCGGTATTCGATGGCGCACACGGCAGTGGCGCCGGCGCGATGATGAAATCGCCGGCGCCACCGTCAACGACTACTGGGACTGCTGGGTGTCGCCCGCGCCGGTGCGCTGCTGCGCCTGGTCGACGCCCTTGTCCACCTGGGACGAGTACTTGTTGTCCGTCCGCTGGTCGACCTGGTCGCCGGCCTTCTCGATGCCCTGGTCGACCTTGTCGTCGTGCTTGTCGGCCATGTCCTTGGCCTTGTCCATGAAGCTCATCGTCGTTCCCCTCTCGGTTGTCGCACCCAGGCAGTAACCCCACAACGCGGATCTATGCGGCCGGAACTCGACCAATTGTTTTTGCGCAATCGTGCGTACGAGTGGGCGCGGCGGGTAAGCCGCGGGCTAACCACGACTCTCACTGGAGTTCAAGATGAGTGACATTCCCCCGGGCGCACGGGCTCCCGTCGACCCATACGCCACGACCGATCCCTACAGCGCCTCCGGCCCGTACGACGCATCCGCCGGCACCACCGGTGGCACGTCCGGTGGCTCGTCCGTCGGCTCGGATGCCTCCGGTGGTGAGAAGGCCAAGCAGGTCGCGCAGCAGAGCAAGCAGGCGGCGGGCCAGGCGGCCGGCGAGGTCAAGGAGACCGCGAAGGACCAGGCTCAGCGCGTCGCGAGCGAGGCCAAGAGCCAGGTACGCAACGTGGCCTCCGACGTGCGCGACAAGGTCAGCACCGGCGCCCGCTCGCAGAACGACAAGCTCGTCGGCACCATCCGGCAGACCGCCGACCAGCTCGACGAGATGCGCGGCGACCGCCAGGACGGGCCTGCCGCAGCCGTGGTCTCGCGGGTCGCCGAGGGCGGCCGGCAGTTTGCCGACTACCTGGACCGCAACGGTCCCGAGGGCGTGCTGGACGAGGTGCAGGAGTTCGCGCGGCGCAAGCCGGGCACGTTCCTGGCCACCGCTCTGGTCGCCGGCTTCGTCGTCGGGCGGCTCGGCAAGGGCATCGCCAAGGCGGACTCGCAGGCCGGCAAGCCGTCGACCGACAGCTTCTCGTCGACCTCGGGCGCCGGCTACACGAACCCGCCCGCCACGCCGGCCGAGCCGGTCTACACGCCGGGCACCTCGACCGGCGCCGGGTACCCGGCCACCGATTACCCGGCCACCGGCACGCCGGTGTCGACCGAGTACGCCTCCACCGGCACCGGGACCCCGGTCGTCGTGGAGGAGGACTACGTCGTCGAGCGCCCGGAGCCGCGGCCATGACCGCTCCGTACCCGTCCGATCATCACCCCGACCCCACCGAGACCTCGGTGGGCGAGCTGATCGGCAACATCAGCAACGACATCTCGCAGCTCTTCCGCCAAGAGGTGGAGCTGGCCAAGGCCGAGGTGAAGCAGGAGGCGAGCAAGGCCGGCAAGGCGGCCGGGATGCTCAGCGGCGCCGGCTTCGCCGGTTACCTGGTCGTCATGCTGCTGACCTTCGCGCTCGTCGCCGCGCTGAGCAATGTCATCGACGCGAGCTGGGCGGCGCTCATCGTGGCCGTCATCTGGGCCGTCATCGGCGGCGTGCTCTACAGCATCGGCCGCAAGCGGCTCAAGACCGTCGATCCCGTTCCACACCGCACCGTCGAGACGATCAAGGAGGACGCCCAATGGCTGAAGAACCCGACCGGCTGAGGCAGGACATCGAGCAGACCCGGGCGTCGCTGACCCGCGACGTCGACGCGCTGGCCGAGAAGACCAGCCCCAAGAGGGTGGCACAGCGACGCTGGACGTCGGTGAAGGAGAAGGTAATGGGTACGCCCAACCAAGCCAAGCACCAGGCTTCCTCGGCGGTCGACACCGTCCAGGACAAGGCCTCGTCGGCCGCGAGCGCGGTGCAGGACAAGGCCTCATCGGCGGCGAGCACCGTGCAGGACAAGGCCTCGTCGGCCGCTTCGACGGCGGCGGACACCGTCCGCGAAGCGCCGCACACCGTGGCCCAGCAGACCAGGGGCAACCCCCTGGCCGCCGGCATCATCGCCTTCGGCGCCGGCCTTCTGGCCGCGTCGCTGATCCCGGTGAC
>NZ_JBFAZH010000300.1:0-7378 GCF_040681735.1 Actinoplanes sp. NPDC051633
CCTGGCCCGGCTCGGCCCGGTGCAGCACGGACCCGGCGGACCCGAGGAGCCCGGCGACGCCCTCGCCGACCTGGTGCCCGAGCAGCGGGCCCTGCTGGACAGGCTGGCCGCCGGTGACACGATCGCCGCCGCGGCCGCGGCCGAGTATCTGTCGCTGCGCACCGCGAACCGCCGCATCGCCGAGGCCCGCGCGATCTTCGGGGTCCGCACCACCCGCGAGGCGGTCCTGGCCTACCTGCGCCAGCGCACCCAGAAATGAGCGCACCAAGAGACGACGGAGAGATGACCGACTCGCCGCGCGTCGCCCGCCTGGACGCCGACACTCTGGTGGAGCGCATCGCCGACATCACCGGCGTCCGGTTCGTCGTCGAGGGGCCCTGCCCGGGCGGTGAGGTCGGCGCCGCGTACGTGCGCTGGCCCGACGGCCGCCGGTCCGTGCTCAGCGAGGGCCACTCCCGCACCGGCCCGCTGCTCGACCGGGCCCGCGCCGCGGGCGTACCCACCGCCAAGCTGGAGCTGTCCGCCCACATCGACGGCCGCCGCGTCATCGTCCAGCAGTGCCTGCCCGGCGCCGTGCCGACACCCGCGACGACCAGCGCATCCCTGGTCGAGCAGATGGTCCGGGTGAACGCCCGCCTGCGGGGCCTGCTCGCCGACCGCCCGCTGGTCGCGCCGGTCGAGCTGCACCTGACCACCGACGGTCCCGGCTTCTGCCTGCACAAGCCCCTGATCGGGTACGACCGCAGGACCGCCCGGCTGCTGGACTGGGTGCACGAGGTGGGCGCCGCGACACCGGCGATCACCGGCGACGACCTGGTCCACTTCGACTACCACCCGTTCAACGTGCTGGTCGACCGCGGCCGCATCACCGGGGTGATCGACTGGGACGGCGCCGACCGCTTCGACGGCCGCTTCGACCTGGTGACGCTGCAGTTCCACCTGAGACGCTGGAACCCCGCCGCGACCGGCCCGGTGGACGAGGCGCTGGCCGGAATCCCGGCCGACCGCTACCGGGCCTTCTGGGCGCACATGAGCCTGCGGCAGATCGACTGGTCCATCCGCCACCACGACCACGCCACGGTCGACGCCTGGCTGGACATCGCCGAACCCGGCACCACCATCTAGCCCCGCACCGCCACGCGGACCGGCCCTAGCCGGGACGACGCCGCCGGACGCGGGACATGTCGACCGGGCGGGTCGGGTCCACCACCGCCGGCTCGCGCATCTCGCCCGCCCGCAACGGCGTCAGCGTGCGGTCGATGCCCTCCACGATCAGCCTGGTCGCCAGCATCGCCTGCGCCCCCGCCGTCCCAGCCAAGCCCGACAGGTCGACCGGCTCCCCGAAACGCACGTGCACCACCGGCCGCCGCACCAAGGCGCGCAGCACCGACGACACCAGACCCTTCGGCGCCGCGTACGGCAGGACCGCGTGCGTGCCCCACTGCGCCACCGGGAGCACCGGCGCGCCGGACAGGGCCGCCATCCGCGCCACCCCCGTCTTGCCCCGCTCCGGCCACATCCACGGATCCAGCCCGATCCGCCCCTCCGGGTAGACCAGCACCGTGGAATTCGCCTTCAACGCGGCGGCCGCGGCCGGCAACGCCTCCGACACCCGCGCCGTGCGCCGATCCACCCGGATGTGCCCCGACCGGCGCATCACCGCCCCGAACACCGGCGCCGTGAAGACCCCGCCGGTCGCCATGAACCGCGGCGCCAGCCCCACCCGCGCACACGCCGCGGCCACCATCGCCGGGTCGGCCGGGCTCACATGGTTGGCCGCCAGGATCAACGGCCCGCCGCGCAGCCTCGCCGGCACCTCACCGGAGACCCGCAACCGGCAGAACGGCCACACGATCGCCGGCGACAACCACAGCAGGAACCGCCACACCCACGGCACCCGCCACGAACCGGCCTCAGCCTGCGTCACGCAGCTCCGCCAGCCGCGACTCGATCTCGGCCAGCTGCGCCCGCAACCGCTCCGCCTCCTGCTCCGCCTCGGCCCGCTCCACCGCCAGGATCTGCTCCACCGCCTCCTGCACCCCCGGCACGTCCACCAGCGACACCATCCGCATCGCCTCCACCGGCTTGATCACATAGGGCTTCGCCAGCGTCTTCGACCCCTGGGCGGCGGCCACCGTCCACTCGCCCTCCGTGTAGGCGAGCGTCACGGTCAGCCCCGGCGGCGGTTTGGGCTTCGGCGCCCGCGCCGCCTTACGTGGAGCCGGCGGGGCCGGAGATGCGGCAGGGGACGCAGCAGGGGACGCAGCAGGGGAGTCGGTCACCGTCCCAGACTGCCCGGACGGCAGCGGCGGCGACGGGCGACGCGCGGGCGGCGGCTTGTCGATCACGAACTCCGGCTCCGGCCGCGGCGGAGCCTGCGGTGGGGACGGAGCCGCCTTCTTCCGCGCCGCCGCGACCGCACCCCGCGGCGCGACCAGCAGATCGGCGGGGGAGAACGGCAACTCGTCGCGCCCGAACCGCACCACCACCCACTCGTCGGACTCCGCCGGATCGGTCAGCCGCACCACCTGGCCCAGCTGACCCGCGATCTGCCCCGCCGACTCGGTGAACACCACCTTGGGCCGCCGCCCCGCCGCCACACCCTCCCGGATCCCCTGCACGTCACCCTCGGACAGACCTCGCACCCGCGTCGCCACTGACCCCACCCCTGTTCGTACGCCTGTATCAATGCTGTGGTCTTTCTACCAGCACCCACCGACAGGAATCCCATGACGCGCCTCATCCTGATGTGCGGCCTGCCGGGCGCCGGCAAGACCACCACCGCCCGCCGCCTCGCCACCGACCACAACGCGATCCGCCTCAGCCCCGACGAGTGGCTCACCGCACTGGGGCAGGACCTCTTCGACATCGCGATGCGCGACCGCGTCGAACAGCAACTCTGGCGCCACGCCCAGGACCTGCTCCGGCACGGCCAGAGCGTCATCCTGGAGAACGGCTTCTACGCCCGCACCGAACGCGACCACTATCGCGACACCGCCCGCGCCCTCGGCGCCCGGGTCACCCTCATCCACCTGCACGCACCCCTCGACATGCTCAAACAACGCGTCGAACACCGCGAGGTCGCCCTCACCGCCGAGCAGATGGACGAGTACGCGCCGCTGTTCGAGGCGCCCACCGACGAGGAACTGGCCACCTACGACGACGGGCGCCGATGGGTGACGCAGTAGTCCCGCCCGGCCGGATCCCGCAACGTCGTCCACTGCCCGGGCCGGCGCCGCACCACCGTGGCGCCCAGCGACTCGTGCCACGCCACCGTCGCCGCCGGGTCCTCGGCCGCCAAGTCGACGTGCATGCCCGGCGTCGACCCGCCGACCCGCTGGAACAACAACTGCAGCGGCTGCCCGGGCGCGCGTACCAGTCGCTCGAACTCACCCAGATCCGACGAGACCGGCTCCCAGCCCGCCAGCGCCGCCCAGAAGCGCAACTCACCATCGAAGTCCGCCACCGGCACGTCCAGGCACATCTGATCCACCACGCTGCCCCGCACCGGCGGCGGAACCACCCGCTCGCCCTGCCACCCGACCAGGCAGAACGCCAACCCGGCAGGGGAGCGGCACACCACCAGCCCATCCGCCGAGGACACCACCGACGCGCCCGCCTCCCGCGCCTCGGCGGCGGCCGCCGCGACATCGGCCACATGGAAATCCAGATGACCGCCGGGCGGCCCGTCGTCCACGATCTGCACGCGCAGAAAGGCGTCCCCCTCGGCCGGCACCAACGTCGCGAACCGGCCGCCGTCCCGCCGCGCGGACAAGGCCGACCCCGTCACCTCGGCCCAGAAGCCCTCCGCGTCACGCCCCGGCGAGTCCAGGAACCCCGTCATCCACATCACGTCCACGCCGTAGAGGAAACCATGCACCCAGGCCAGGTCGACATCACCCCGGCCACCGCGCACGCGCTCGCCACCGCCCAGTTCCCGCAGTGGCGCGACCTCCCGATCACCCCGGTCCGCTCCGGCGGCACCGTCAACGCCCTCTACCGCCTCGGCGACGACACCGTCCTGCGCTTCCCCCTCGAACCCGTCACCGACCCCGCCGGGCTCCTCGCCGAACAGGACCACGCCCGGCTCATCCAGCCCCACGTCCCGGTCCAGGTCCCGGAGCCGCTCGCCCTCGGCGAGCCCGGACCGGGGTACGCCGGCTACTGGACCGCCTACCGCTGGATCCCCGGCCACCCACCGGACGACCCATCAGGCGGCGGTGTGGCACCCGACGACCTGGCCGCCTTCGTCACCGCCCTGCACGGCATCGACACCGGCGGCCGCGTCTGGCCCGGCAACGGGCGCGGGGGACCGCTGCACGACCACGACGACTGGGTGCAGCACAGCCTGGCCCGCAGCGCCCACCTGACCGACACCCGGCGCCTCGCCGAGATCTGGGACGCCACCCCGGACCACCACGGCCCGGACGTCTGGATCCACGCCGACCTGATGCCGGGCAACCTGCTCGTCCGCGACGGCCGCCTCGCCGCCGTCATCGACCTCGGCGCGGTCACCATCGGCGACCCGGCCGTCGACTACATGCCGGCCTGGAACCTCTTCGACCCCGGCCGGGCCCACGGATACCGCCACGCCCTCGACGCATCCGACGAGGCCTGGCAGCGGGGCAGGGGATGGGCACTGCTCCAGGCCATCGGCTCACTCTGGTACTACGAACACACCAACCCGGCCATGCACACCACCGCCGCACGCACCCTCGACGCAATCCTGAAAATCACGACGATGTCGTAGGTGGGTGGGTGGTGCAGACCGCTGCTCCCGCCGAGGGTCGGTCGCTGCGCTCCCTCCACCTGCGTGCGTGGTCACCCTCGGCCGCTACGCGGCGGGCTGCGCCGCTGCGCGGGCACGCCATGACCCTCGATCAGTGTGCCCTCGATCAGTGCCCGTGCGACTGCCCGTGGAACTCGTGCACCACGGCATGCCCACGGCCGCGGGACATCATCCACCGGTTGACCGGCGTGGTCAGCACGAACGCCACCAGCAGCGCCCCACCCAGCGAGGCCCAGAAGAGCGCGCTGGACAGCCCCGCGTCCATCGCGCCCGGCACCGCCAGCAAGAACGCGTTGTCCAGCAGCTCCATGACCGCGATCGACACCGTGTCGGCGACCAGCGCCACCTTCAGCGCGCTCCCGAAGTCCAGCCCGGCGCGCAGCACGCCGCGCATCGTCAGCGCATACCCGAAAACGAACGCCAGCACGATCGCCAGCACCACCGTGGCCGCGTTGTGCAGCCCCAGCGCCGTGCCGATCACCATCCCCAGCACCTCGCCGATGGCGCAGCCGGTCAGACAGTGCAACGTAGCTGTGGCCGCGGCGGACCACGTCGCCTTGTGCTCCATGCCGAAGAGTATACCCCTAGGGGGTATATGCGCAAGGTGAGGGCCCTCACGATGCGACGACCCGTCACGCGCCTCAACACACCCCGGGGCCACGGCGCACACGTCATCGGCAGCGCCGGCGGACCGGACAACGTGTGGTGACGATCCGCCGACGCACAGAAGCACGGACTGCGCGGCAGCGCCGGCGAGGACGGACGTGGTTACGCGCGCTCACCGACATGGGTGAGCAGATCGCGGGGCGGGGCGGTTGTCGATCCCGGTCTTGCGGACGTTTCCACCCGCGGGCATCGCGTAGGCGCACCGGATCTGTGAGATCGGCTACGTTGGCCCACGTTGGCCGAGGTTCGTGCTTTCCGGTGGCGGCGAAATCCTGAGAGAAACACGTACACAGAAGATTGACGTTCGTACCAGGTCGATAATTGACATTATGTCAACCTGAGCGCGGATGGCAGACTGACGCCCATGGCCAAGGATCATGCCGCCGCCGAGCGAGGCGACGCCCGCCTCGACACGCTCGCCGACGACTTTCTCAAACGGCCCGGCGTCGACTGGGGCCGCATGTTCTCAACCGTCGGGCTGCGCGTCCGCGGCAAGGTGTTCGGACTCGTCAACCACGCCGGCGAGCTCATGGTCAAGATCCCGCAGGCACGGGCGGACGAGCTGGTCTCCCAGGGCGCGGTCACCCGCATCGTGATGAACGGCCGCACGATGCGCGAATGGGTCGAGATGCCCTACGCCGCCGGCGAGGACGCGTGGCGCTCGCTGCTCGGCGAGGCGTACACGTATCTGGACGAGATCACGCCACGTTGATAATGGACAAATGCTGCATAATATGTCTTATGCAGCATGGGCGAGGCTAGAGCGTCAACCTGACCACGCGACACCGACGACCGCGTAAGCCACAGCCGAAACGCGCGCGGCAACTTCATGGAGCGTCGGGGCTCCCCCACGGTCGGCACGGCCCGCGCCACTCCCCTCGATCCGACTCCGGCGGAACTGTCGATTTCGCGGGCGGCTGTTCGTCTTACTGCGACGTATCCCCTGCCGACGAGGAGCAACGATGAAGTACATCATGTTGATCTATCAAGGCTCGGCGCTCGCCGAGCAGGCCGCGCTCCCCGAGGAGGAGCAGAAGCAGGTCTACGCCGACTATCAGGCGATCAACCAGACGCCGGGGGTCACGCCGGGGCTACCGATGGGCCTGGCGGAGAACGCGACCACCGTGCGAGTGCAGGGCGGCCGGACGTTGACGACCGACGGCCCGTTCGTGGGGATGAAGGAGGCCGTCGGCGGCTGGTTCATCCTGGAGGCCGACGACATCGACGCGGCCATCGAGGTGGCGTCGCGCGTCCCGGCGGCGCGCTACGGCGGCGCGGTCGAGATCCGGCCGTCGGAGGTGTATTGGTAGCCGGGCTGGACGAGGTCTTCCGCCGGGAGTGGGGTCGTGTCCTGGCGGCTCTGATCGGCGTCCTCGGGGATTTCGACCTCGCCGAGGACGCCGCGCAGGAGGCGTTCGCGATCGCGGCGGATCGCTGGCCGCGGGACGGGGTGCCGGACAATCCGCGGGCCTGGCTGATGCGGACGGCGCGTAACCGGGCCACCGACCGGGTCCGCCGCGAGGGGGTGCTGGCGGCCAAGGTCGGCCTGCTTGCTGCCGAACACCGTCGGGCCGAGGTGCCGATGAACACGTCGTTCCCGGACGAGCGTCTGGAGCTGATCTTCACCTGCTGTCATCCGGCGCTGGCGGTCGAGGCGCAGGTGGCGCTGACGCTGCGCACGCTGGGCGGGTTGAGCACCGATGAGATCGCCCGGGCGTTCCTGGTGCCGGAACGCACGATGGCGCAGCGGCTGGTGCGGGCCAAACGGAAGATCAAGGCGGCGGGGATCCCGTTCCGGGTGCCGCCGGATCATCTGCTCCGGGAGCGGCTGGATGCCGTTCTGGCGGTGGTGTATCTGATCTTCAACGAGGGTTACGGGGGTCGGGACGAGCTGGCGGCCGAGGCGATCTGGCTGGGTACGGC